>JAJFLK010000001.1 GCA_021772735.1 Candidatus Sumerlaeota bacterium
TCCGGGGGCGGAGCAAGCCGACAGGCGAAGCGACGTCCCCGACGGCACGCCGCCGTGGGCCGGCCTCGCCGACGCCAGCGACCCAGGCGGCGGATTGCATACTTTCGCTCGTATCCGCTCACGGCGCAAAACTCGTCCAAAATTTTCCCCTTCTCCTTTTTTGATGCCCGCCGATACCTCGGCGCGATCGCGTTGAGCCCTTCCTGATTCGACTTTGGACTCATCTGACCGGCCTCCTTTTTCGGTGTCCTGATTTATGAGTCAACGATCCTCCTATACGACCGCCTTCGGTGTCTTTTATTGTGAGGCAATTCGCACGGACACAATAGGATTGCAAAAGCGTGTAGATGTGAAACAATCGGGCGGAACTATTACAGGGGGACGCCGGGCGCTGATCAGAGCGCGGCGGAGAATGAGTTATCGGGTTCAACGCCGATCTCGGCGGGGGGGATCAAGCCGTACTGTTTTCGGCGTGGGTCACGGACTTGCAAATGGAAAGGGAGAGAGGGTTATGAAGGCAAAGAGATTTCTATCGGTAATACTGCCACTGGGACTGTTGGGGATTGCGATCTCGGCCGAGACGAGTTGCAGCTCACCTGACTCGGAGACGAGCGGTCCGACCGCTATTCCGGAGCTGGCGCCGCCCGCATTGGTCGATGAACCGATGGTGGGTTCGAACGGCGGATCACATCCCGACGCGGCACGCGTGGACGAAGACGGCAATGTCATCTCAACGCCGGCGCCCGAGCCCGAGGAACCCTCCGAAGCCGAGCCTCCGCCGGAGGTTCCGGCGACCGAAGATGGACATGTCGCGGACCTTCCGCCCGAACCCAAATAGCGCTCAGACCACCGGGATTCCGTACTTTTCCCAACCAGCGTCAGAATTCAGAGAACGCCGTCTCGGTTCCGCGCGAGCGCGGAGTTTCTGTCTGCGGAGGTCGGTCCATTGAATGGCGTTTTGTGGGGACTCGGTTCGGCCGGGGCCTACGGCACCTCGGATTTCATCGCGCGCCTCACGAGCCGGAACATCGGCGTGCGCCGCTCGCTGTTCGCGATGCTGCTGACCGGAACCGCCGCCCTGACGGTTTATCTATGGGCAACGGGTTTTAAGTGGGCTCTGAGCGGACCCGGCGTGCCGATTGTCATCGTCGCCGGGGTGCTCAACATGATCGGCCTGCTGTTGCTTTACGCAGCCCTGACGCGCGGACCCATCGCCGTGGCCTCGCCGATCGTCGCGGCGCATCCGGCCCTCGTCCTCATCTTGCTCGTTCCGCTGGGTATCGTCCCGAACCTGCTGCAGTGCGTGGCGATGTCCGTCGTCCTCGGCGCCGTTGCGTTTCTTTCGCGCGAAATGGGTCAATACGAAAAATTTCTTCAATTCGATCGCGCCCACGTGCGGCGCACCGCGGCGATTGCGGCCGCGGCTGCCGTCGTCTTTGCCGTGCAGATCGTCCTCGCACAGGAAGCTGCGGCCCGCCTCGGCACATTGCAGATGGCGTGGCTGCTGCGTGTCGTCGCGCTTGGCTCGCTGGTGATTCTCATGGGCGCCGGACGCGAGCCGTTTGCCTCTCCCGTGCGGCTCGTGCCCGCGCTCGTCGTGCAGGGATTGCTCGACGTCGGCGGAATGATCTTCTTTTTTACCGGCAGCGTCGGAACCGATCGCGCCGTCGTCGCCGTCGTCGCATCAACCTTCACGGCCGTGACCGTGCTGCTCGCTCGATTCGTTCTGCGTGAGCCGGTCTCGATGCGTCAGTGGGTGGCGATCGCGACGATCATGGCCGGCGTCGCTTTCCTCGCGGCCGCAGGTTAATCGACTCAGTTAACAACAAAATTCTATATCTCTACAGGCGCAGCGCTCTCAACCGCCGCGCGGCCTTTTCGCTTTATAAGTGGCACTGATCGACACCGCGCTTGGCGAGGTATTGCTGGTGATATTCTTCGGCGCGCCAGAAATTCGAAGCGGGCTCGATCTCGGTCACAATGGGATTGGCAAATCGTCCGCTGCCGTCGGCTTTCGCCTTTGAGGCGCGTGCGGCGGCTTCCTGCTCGGCGTTGTGGAAAAAGATCGCGGATCGATATTGCGTGCCCCGGTCCGGCCCCTGGCGATCCGGCGTCGTCGGGTCGTGGCTCGACCAGAACGTCTCAAGTAATTTCTCATAGCCGACCTGCTCGGGATCGAACTCAACCTGCACGACCTCGGCATGACCGGTGCGCCCGGTGCATACCTGCTCGTAGGTTGCCCCATCGACTGTGCCGCCGGTGTATCCGACTTGGGCGTCGAGGACGCCATCGACTTTCCTGAAATTCGCCTCGACTCCCCAGAAGCACCCGGCTCCAAATGTTGCCTTTGCCATTTTCTCGTCCTCCGGATCGGCAATGTTGCGGCGGGCCGCCGACCACTGTCTTGCCCGGCCCGGTCCACCCGCCTCGCTCAGACATTCAGGGCTTCGAGCCGCGCCTGGACAAATCGCTTCCGATTCTTGATGTCGGTGGAATTCAATACATGCCGACGCGCGCGCCGTCGCGGCTTGGGCGTCAGCTTCCCATACGCAATCTGATGCTGCTTGGCCTCTGTGCCTGTCGCATTCAGAGCGTAAAGCCTTATCTCTTTCTCGGCCGTCCACTCCATTTTGGTCAGCGCCTGATCGCATTCTTCCCAGTCCGAAACAGACCGCCGCGTGACGCCGAGCCGTTTGGCGACGTCCTGAAGGGACATCTCAAGATGAAGACGAAGAAACTTCACTTCAGTGCCTGTCAGGCGAAACTCTTTAAGCGCAACCCTGATGGCCATAGCGCATTGCAAGGCGACGAAATCCAACTTTGGAACCCACTCGTCGAACACCCGCATCATTGGACAATTCTCGACGATCAGGGGAAATCCAAATCCGTCGTAACGGTAGTCCTGTATCCTGGTCTTTGCCATCAGTCCGCTCAGCCCATTCGTAACTCCACGACCGTCACAACCACAACGCCCTGCGTCGGATCCACGGGTACGGCCACTCTAATGTGACGCTCTGTACTGTGGATGAAATTTCGTAGCGCGTACGTCCGGTGGTCCCCTGTTAACTCATCCTTCTTGGCTTCGCGCCTTCCCTTGTATAGAACCTCAAGAACCTCGGGCTGAAAGATTTGCCTCTCAACCATTCTCGCATTGGCGTGATCTGAGAATGTCAGCTTCCCATCTCTGACGAGGGCTCGAATTTTCTCCGCCACGCCTTCAATCTTCCTGGGTCGCTTGGCCATCCTCCCTTAGCCCCCGCCGGTAGTGTGCCGCTTTCAAACAGCAATGTACAATTCTAGCGTCCCAGTGGCCGGTTCTCCACGAAAAAGGCCTATCGGAGAGAGTGATTTCGATCTTAAAAGCCGCCTTGCCTCGGGCGCAAGTGGGCAAATTTCACGGTGGGGTCAAAGAATTCAGGTCTATTTATTTCTTGCCGCCGAGGCCAGCTTCTTCTTCGCGTCCTTGCTGCCCATTTGGGCCGCGCGTCGGTACCAATATATCGCCCGGTCGCGGGTCTGCTCGATGCCGTGTCCGGTCTCGTATCGGCTGGCGAGGTTATACATCGCGCGGGGATCGCCGGCGCGGGCGGCACGTTCGATCCAATACAACGCCTCATCGGGATCGGCCTCGACTCCTCGGCCAGTCTCGTACATCCAGGCCAGATCGTTCATGTTGCGCGGACTGCCGGCTTCTGCGCCGCGCCGGAACCATTTCAACGCCTGGACGTAATCGCGCTCGACGCCATATCCACTTGAATACATCAAACCAAGATTGTGCATCGCGCCGGTATCGCCCCGCGCCGCGCCCTGGCGAAAGTGATCGACCGCCGCAATGGCATCGGCCCGCGCGCCCCGGCCCTCGATCCGCATCCAGCCCAGATAATTGCTCGCTTCGATGGCTCCGGCTTTGTCCGCGCGCCTGACCCATTCGTATCCGGCGGCGGGGTCGGGCTCGATGCCAATCCCCTGATCGTATGCCGCACCGAGCAGGAACATCGCCCGCGCGTTGCCGAATTCGGCCAGATGGCGGATATCGCCGATCACGGCGGCGGCATCGCGGGCTGCGGTTTCGGGATCGGCCGCGACCCCGGCGCGACCCCAATGGCGAAGCCATGCGAGCCACATCCGCGCCATGGGATGACCGGCCGCAGCAATGCGTTCGAGATGCTCGCGGGCCTGATTCTCGTCGACCGTCCCTCCTGAACCGGTGAGCATTTCGAGCGCCTTATCCAATTGCCGGACCTGAACCTGGGACATCGCGCGGACACCGGGCCTTGATCGATCGCGCTCGGCCCGCGCGTTTGCGATTCGCCGAGCCTTGGAAACATCCCTCGCGTTGCGCGCCGCGGCAAACTGATCGGCGGGCTTATCGGCGGGCCGAACCGCAGTCGCTGTCTCTTCGCGATTGCTTCGGAGCGAATTTGAAGTTCCGGATTCAAGTGACGCGGGCGATTTGGACGGCTCTCCCGCCCCTGCTTCTCGGGCAATCGATTCCGCATCCGCTTCGCCGCTCGCTTCGGCATCTTCTTCGGCGTCCGGTGCGGTCTGCACGGTCGGCAAAGTCGAGACCGGCTCTGCGCGATTTATGACGTTTTCGGGCGCATCTGCCCGCGCGGACTGCGCGGATTTCACCGGGATTGCTCTGTCCGAAGCCCACTCTGTCTGCGCAATGTCAGGCAACGCGGAGCTCGCTGGCGACATCGCGGTTGCGTTCGATTGCCTCCGAAGATCCACCGCGCCGTCGCCCTCGCCCTCGCCCTCGACAAACAAGACCAACGCGAGCATGGCCGCCAGGCCCGCCACTGCGGCGCCCATCGCGCGATAAGGTCTGAGTTGTCGCAAACGCCATAGTTGCATCAACCGCGACAAAGGCGTTAATGCCTCTGTCCGCGCGCGGCCGTTCGCCTTCCCGGAGATCGCGGCGGCCGCGTGCTCAGCCAGCTCCTCGTCCTCGGATTCGGGATAAACGATCTCGGTCTGGGCCTGGAGCAGACTCGCGCGAAGCTGAATGCGGTTGAACAACTCGCGCAATTCCGCCTGAATCCCGGCGCCGTTGGAGTACCGATCTCCGAGATCCTTGGCCATCGCGCGGTCTACGATCGCAGAGAGCCCTTCGGGAAGATCCTCGACGGTCTCGTCGAGCGACGCATGCGGCTCGTAAAGAATCTCCTTCAAAATCTCGCGCGAGGATTCGCCTCTGAATGGCAGTTTGCCGCGCAACATCGTATAGAGCACCGCGCCCAAGGCGTGAACATCACTCTCGGGCCCGGCGTCATCGCCCCGGCATTGCTCGGGCGCCATGAACGCGGGAGTGCCGACGACCGGCGAGCCCTTGGCCCGCGTTTCGGTCGGTGCGTTCGCCGTATCGGTAATCCGTGCGATACCGAAGTCCAGGACGCGGACGCGCCCGGTGGCGTCCACCATGATGTTCTGCGGTTTAATATCCCCGTGAATGATCCCGTGCTCGTGCGCGGCGGCAAGCGCTCCGGCCACCTGTATGCCGATTTTCACAGCGGCGTGAGGATCAAGCCTGCCCTCGGCCTCGATCAGGCCCGAAAGCTCCGTGCCATCGACATACTCCATCGCGATGAACGGCGGATCGTGCTCGAGCGAAATCGAATGGATCGTGACCAGGTTCGGATGATTGAGCCGCGCCGCAGCCAGAGCCTCGCGCTGGAATTGCTCGCGGATTTCGCCATCGGTGGCCATCGAAGCGGACAGAATCTTGACCGCTACAGTGCGATCGAGCGCCGCCTCGTGTGCGCGATAGACCACGCCCATTCCGCCGCGTCCCAGTTCGCTGATGATGCGATATCCGCCCAGCGTCCTGCCGATAAGATCGTCATGATCGACTCGCATGGCGGCGTCCCGGGCGGCGGATTCCTCCGTGGTCGATGGCGGTGAGTTTGCCTTGATCCTCACGGCTGTATCGAATGCCTCAGCGTTTCGGTCACGGTCGTCTCTTCGCGGGCGGCCCGGGCCGGCCTTTGGTCCGATTCAATTTTCTCTGAGGTCTTTTCAGTGGTGGTTGCGGCGGTTTCTTCGATAGGGGTTTGAGAGGCGGACACCCGCGAATTCGCGGCGCTTGTCAAGAGCGCCTCGGGCGCGTAGACCACCTGCTCGTCGTCCAGATTGCGCCACGCGCCCGTCGCGGCATCGATCCCGAGGGCGACCAGCCCCGGCACCACACCAAAAAGCAGCAGCCCGGCGTCGCCAAGCAGCCAAGGCGCCGGACTGTAACCCAGACGAACCGTCTCGGCGCTCTCCGCCGAGCCGATGCGGAACTCCGAAGATCCAAATTTCTTGCTCACTCGGATTTTTTCGCCGTCGCTCACCGGCTCGCCGAGGTAATACACGACGTGCCCGCCGGGCCGGGTCTGAACCCGGACGCTCTCGTGAGTCCCGTCGAAGATCGACGCGCAACCTGAGCTAAATGCCAACGGACCGCACAGGATCGCGAGCAAAATTGCCCTGGGACGGCGGGGTCGATATGTTTGTTTCAACATGCTCGTCTGCTCTCGTATTCGTCTGCCTCGCCGCCCGACCGAACCCTGTTCTGGCCGCGGCCGTACTCCACGCCTCGACCTCGGGGCCGAAGCGAGACACCCCGTATCCCGCTTATCGGCTCAATTGATCACGCATATGAGCGCTGATGCCACCGGGCGAGGCCGATTTTCGCCAACGCCCCGCTCTGCCCGCTTGCTTCGCGGTGTCCGATCTGATTAAGTCCTGTTCGATCCGAATTTATGTCCGCATATGAGCAGGGGAAATCAGCATGACACCCGCCGCATCTCAGCCGGCAGCCTCGGCCAAAGCCCGCGCTTTCTTCGAGCGCGTCATCGCGCAGATCGCCGAATTCGAGGCTCTGGCCAAAGAAGACGCCGTGCTCGCGACAACGGCCCCGGGTGTTTCGGGGTGGTCGATCGCCCAGCACATCGAGCACACGATCAAATCCACGAGCGGCATGCTGATGATTATCATGGGTTCGATCGCAAGCACGGCGAACGCGGATCAGCGCCCCAGCCTTACCGCCCGTTTCGCTCTGCTGACAGGCTATATCCCGCGCGGCAAGAGCAAGGCGCAGGGGCCCTCGGTTCCCACCGGCCAGACGAATAACGAACTGCGTGCCGCCGTCGCTCAGGCCGGCGCGTTCGTCAAGAACCTCGAAGCCCGCCTCGGCGAGATCGAGGCCGCCACAGGCCGAACGCCCAACCCCGTCCTGGGCGCGCTCCGCCCGATCGATTGGCTCCGTTTCATCGGCATTCACCAGCATCATCACATGAAGATCATCTGCGATATTCGGAAGAAATCCGGCTGAGCCCGGAGACCTTTTTGCGCGGCTCTTTTACTTTGCCTTCGTTCTCATCCCGTGTAACGTTGGCATCCAGGCAGGGGAATGCCGCCTTTCGTCGACGTAATCGCCATTTGGCAAGCGGCGCGACGCTAGGCTGGATCGTACGAAGGTGCGCCCATGTTGTTCTCATTTTTTCTTCTCGTCGCCATCGTCGTTCTTTATACGCGCCTCCGTCGGCTCGACGAACAGGTCGATAATCTCGAGCAACGAAACGAGCGCCTGCTCGCCCGTGTCTTGCGGATCGAAACGGATTCGGGCCCAACCTCGCGCTTTGATCGCGGCGCGCCCGCCGATGCGGTTGATTCCTCCGATCAAAAACTCCATCAAAAAGAAGCCGAACAAGCCACGCTCGGGCCCGACGCCGCTCCGTCCTCCCCACCAGACGACAAGGACGAACGCTTCGTATCGCCCTGGGAAGAAGCTCCCGCGCGGCCCGAGACCGCCGCGCCGGAGCCCGGCCAGATATCGCCTGACCCACGAGCGGAACAACTCGAACGCCTGCGCAAGATCTCCGCCGCGCAAACGACCCCGGACATCGCGGCTTCGGATGCCCTCCGGCCGAAGAAGCCGGCTTCGGAAATGGTCGAAGCCCTGGCAGACGCGATCTCGAAGAAGGGCTCCGAGGACGAAGCACCGGAGCGCGAGGGCCGGAGAGCCGAAGAGCGGGTTCGAGGCGCTGACAAATCCCCGCCGCCCGATCTTGAATCGCGTATCGGTTCGACCTGGGCCCTGCGGATCGGCCTGGTCTTGCTCGCGATCGCGTTGGCATTCTTCGCGACGAATATAACGCCGAGGCTCGGCCCGGGGATGAAGGTCGCGATGGCCTATGCGGGCGCTATGGGCCTGTTCGCCCTGGGCAAAGTTTTTGAGGAGCGGCTCCGGCTTTTCGCGCGGCCGGTGATGGCCGGAGGCCTCGCGCTGGGGTTTTTCGTCTCATTCGCGGCGCACTTTATCCCGGCGACCGAGTGCATCGGGCTGGTCGCGTCGCTGACGTGGATGACCGCGAGCGCGATGAGCGTTCTTGCCGTCGCGGAACGCTGGAAATCACAGCTCACTGCCGCGCTTTCGATCTTCCTGGGTTACGTCTGCGCGTTCGTCGCAGCCGGCGATCTCGATCTCTTTTCGCTGATCATCATCGTCTTCCTGGCGGCGACGGCCATCGCCCTGCTCGTGCGCCACCAGTGGGCGCCGCTTTCACTCTTCGCCGTCGTGGCCTCATACGGCTCGCACTTGCTCTGGCTGGTTATCGAAGAGCGTGAGGTCGCCGACCCCGCCACGGCGTTCTGGATGAACTTCGCCTTCCTATCTTCGTATTACCTGATCTTCCTGGCGGGCTCGGTGCTTTGGACGATTCGAGGACCGCAAGGCAAAGGCAGCTCGGGCTCGGGCTCTGATTCCGGTGACGATTCACGGGCGCCGGAGGATTCAAGTTCGCAAGCCTCAAGATCCGGCCCTCCCGTGCGCGGCATCTCGGAGACAGCCGCCGGCCGCGCCCTGGGCCCGGCGAATCTCGTCTTCTATGTCGCATTCGTCTCGTGGCTTTACGTCGCGACCGATGTCTTCCTGCCTGCAATCCATTGGTTCTTCCTGGGTCTGGCGAGCGTGCAGGTCGCCCTGTCGATTTATCACCTGCGTGGCCGGGGCGAAGAAGACGGCTTTTATCCGACGGCCGCCGTCGTGCTCGCAACCCTCGGGGCATTCAGCGCGTTTGACGCTCTCTCGCTCAACCTTGTGCTCGCTTCGGAGGCCTTGATCCTGCTGCTCGCGGCGCACCGCACGGGCCTTTGGGTTTTCCATCTTCTGGCCCAGGTGGCGCTGGCGCTCAATTTCGCTCATTACTGGATCTTCTCGGCATCGGCCGAACACGATACGCCGTGGTTCATCGGCAGCCTTGTCGTCGTTGGCGTATACGGCGCCAAGGCGCGCCTCGAAGAGCTTTGGTATGGCGGCGAGGAGGGAGCGACCTGGAGGCCTCTCGGCCATCAAACCTCGCTTGTGGCCGTGCTGGCCCGTACTGCCCGAACGACCTTCAGGGTTCTTTCGCCCTGGCTCGCGCCGCTCCACGCCGCAGCCGGAGCCATGATCCTGACGTATCAATGCGTGAAATACCTGCCGATCAACGACGCCACGCTCTTCCTGGCGGGCGCGGCCGTCGTCGTCTCGATCTTCGGCGCCTGGCAGCGAAGCCCGGCATTGCTGGCCGGATTGCTCATGCTGTTGCTTTGCGCGTTCGTCGCGCTCGGCGAGAATCTTGCGCCGGGCCGAACAATGCTGTTCTCGCCGCTCGCTTCGCCGACCATAGCGAATCCTTGGGTTGCGTGGGCGCTTGTCCTCGCCGCGTTTGCCTCAACGCTGCCGGCACTTGCGCTTCGCGGCGGCGCCCTGCCTCGCCCGCTGCGCCTGACCGGGACACGGTTGCTCAACCTCGGCGCCGTGCTGGTCGCATCCGGCCTGATGTTCGCGGCGACCTGGGATCCAAGTTCATCTGCGATCGTATCCGGTACCTCCCCGCCGTCGCCTGCCCCTGTCGTGCCGTTCGTCCTCTGGCTTCTTCCCCCGGTTCTGCTCTTCTTTCATCACGATCGTTTCATGGCGACGTTCGAGCTTCGCGCGGCCGCCCATGAAACGCCCTCACCGAGCGCATCAATCCCGACGCAAACATTCACCGCGCTGGCCGTGGTGTCCGGCCTCGCCGGCGGGACGCTGCTGGCGGTCGTATCGGACGCCCGGCTCGGACAGGTCGCGGCGCCGCTCTGGGTGATTCACTTCGCCGCTATCCTATTCGTGCTCGCGGCAGTGCGACGCCGGGCGGGTTTTGCCGTAGCGAGCCTCGTCCTGGTAGGCGCGACGCATTTCTATTTTCTTCAAGTCCGGCCTTACGATATCCCGATTCTCTGGAATTCTCCCGCTGCGGTCTGGATCGCTTTGGTAACGCTGAGCCTCGCCTGGGGTGCCGACGCAATGGCCTCGCGAATTGAAGCGAGCAGTGACTCTCAGGCTCGCGACGGCGCGCGCGTCATCTCGGGCGCGATCTATGCCGCCGGGGCATGGCTGCTGATCCGGCTCGTTGACTTCCGAATCGACTTCGCATGGTCCTCGATCATCCTTGGCGCCGTGCCGATCGCGTTCTTCGGCACATCGCTTATCGCCGGACCCCTGCTTGCGGGCCGATGGGCCGCGCGCCTGATGCTGATTGCGGTCGTCGTGCTTCACTTGATCCGGCTCGAAGAAGCCACTTCGACCGGAAACCTGCTTACCATCGGGCTCTCGCTGGGGCTGGCCGCGTTCGCCGTGCTATTGGAACGTCTCGAAGCCCGCTTTCCGATTGTATTCCCAGATGGACGCCCCGAGGTCGAATCCTCCTCGGTGAGCGTTCATGCGGGGCTTGTTATTCTCGCCGCGATTGCGGCCGGAGCCGGGTTTTACTATTCTGCCGGCTTGGAGCCGTGGCGCGTGACCGCAGGATGGTCGCTGACGGCGGCCGTAATGATGGGCCTGGGATTTTTATGGCGCGCGGCCGACTATCGCCGCATGGCGCTGGCCATCTTCGCGATCTCACTGGTTCGGGTTTTCGTCGTTGATGCGCGTGATCTGACGGACGCCGAAAAGGCTTTTGTCTTCCTCACGCTCGGCCTGTGCTTCGTCGGCGTGGGATTCCTTTACAACCGCTTTCCGGATAAACTCCGCCTTCTGCTGCAGGATTCATCTGAACAATCTGAAGACCGCCCAAAGTCTTGAGCCGCCCCGCCTAATCCATGAATCCACAGACTCGGACTCCACACCATCTGCTCCAATTATCCCTGGCCCTGCTGATCTCGCTCGCAATCGACCTGAGCCTCTCGGCCGTCAATGGATACTCGCTGCGCCAGGACATGCTCGTGCTCGCGTTGCTCGATCTCGCGGGCCTCGCGCCGGTCGCGGTGGTCGTGTTCGTGGTGCTCCGGGCCGGACACCGGCTCGCCGGGATCGGTCAGGCGCTGGAGAAGGCGCCGTGGTTTTCGATCATCATCACGGCCTGGGCGCCGGTTGGGCTGTTCCGCTTCTATAAATCGCACGAGGCTTTCGATCTCATCGCACACGCCGTTCTGCTGGCGGCGTTTGCCGGGCTCGGCGCGATCACGATACGCCGCCGCTGGCGAGATCCGGACCGATGGAGCATGCCCGCGCTGGCGATCCTGGCCGCAATTGCGATCGCACTATCCGTCGCACGGCCCTTGCCGGGTCGCTCCATGATCGCCCGCGCCGAAACGAGCGACGGCGCACCGGCATCACCCGAGGCCCCGAACCTTATCCTGATCGTCCTCGATACACTGCGCGCCGATCACGTCGGCCTCTACGGATATGAGCGCGATACGACTCCCTGGCTCGACAGCTTCGGCGCTTCGGCGACCGTCTTCGATCGCGCCATCGCCAGCTCGAGCTACACGCTGCCGACGCATGCCACGCTCTTCACCGGCCTGCACCCTCGGACCCACGGGGCTGATGTCGCCGAAGGTGGCGGCGGGACTTCGCTCAGTCAGCTCGGGCTTCAACGCGATTCGGCGCCGGTCCGGCCGCTCTCGACCGAGGCGACCACGCTCGCCGAACTGGCCGCCGAAGCGGGGCTCGCCACCGGCGCCGTCTGCGCAAACAGCGCCTACCTCTCGCGCTTTTTTGGTCTCGATCAGGGCTTCGAGACCTACGTCGATGCGCGCGGGACCGAACCGCAGTGGCGTCCGGCGGGGCTCTCGATCCTGCGCCGCATCCCCGGAGTGAAAAGCAACTGGCGCTTCTGGCGCCTGCTCGGAGCGAACGAGCGTTACTACCTGCTCGCCTCGGAAGTGAACGACCTCGCCATGCGCTGGCTTGAACCACGCCGCGATGAACGCTTTTTTCTCTTCCTCAATTACATGGACCCGCACGCGCCGTATCTGCCGATCGGACGCAAGTATCGGACGATGTTTCCGCTCGCCTATGAACACCAGAAGGAGATTGAGAGCGAAGGCACGGGCGAGATTCTCCCCAGCGAAATCGCGGCCTTCATCGACGCTTACGACGCCGAAACGCGATATATGGACGATCATCTCGCCGAACTTTTTGCGACGGTCGAAACCTGGGGGCTGATGGAAAACACGGTCGTCGCGATCGTCGCCGATCACGGCGAGAGCCTCGGCGAACATAATCTTCTC
>JAJFLK010000002.1 GCA_021772735.1 Candidatus Sumerlaeota bacterium
TCGGCTTCGGAGAACTCGACGAGTTCGGCGGTGGCCAGGCTGATGGCTGCGCCGAGCGAGTCGGTGCTGGCCAGCGTCTCGGCTCGGCCGCGCCGGTAGCCCTCGGCGTCCGCCAGGGCCAGGAATTCCGCGCCGCTCTGCCGCAAGAATTGCCGAGCCGGTTCGTCGCCACATCGGTCTGGCCAGGCTCGCGGCTTCGCGCGGCGCAAGCTTCTTCACGTCCTGCTCGGCACAAGCCTGGGCTCGTGGGCTGCTTCTGTGATTTATCCGACGCTGAGATTTCTTTTTCCGCCCGAAGGCCCGCCGATCCTGGAGAAGAGCGTGAACGTCGGAAAGGTTGCCGATATTCCGCCGGATTCGGGGCAGCTGTTTCGCATTGGGAACAAGCCAGGCTTACTCGTTCGAGACGCTGCCGGTCAGTTCCGCGCTCATATTGCCATTTGCACTCACCTGGACTGCACGGTTCAGTTCAAGGCAGATGAAAGCATTATATGGTGCGCGTGCCACAACGGCCGTTACAACCTGCAAGGCGCGAATATCGCCGGGCCACCGCCACGCCCGCTCGATCCGCTGGACGTCACAATCAAGGCAGACGAAGTTCATGTCTCATTCCCAGGATAAAACCCCTCCTGCCCAGTTGAGGGATAAGCGTCCGGACCCCCTGGCCCGAATGTATGGCTGGGCGAACGAGCGGTATCAACTGGACGGGCTAATCAAGTTCTTGAAGAGCAAAGAAGTGCCCATGACCCGGGCATCGATCTGGTATTACGCCGGCGGCGTTGCTCTGTTTTTGTTTGTCATACAGGTCATTACCGGAATCTTGCTGCTCATGTACTATGTTCCGACGACGGACCAGGCCTATGACAGTGTTCAGTATATTATGGCCAAAGTGCATTTCGGCTGGCTGGTCCGCTCAATGCATGCCTGGTCGGCCAACCTTCTGATCCTTCTGGCCTTCACACATATGTTCAGTGTGTTTTTCATGCGCGCGTATCGGCGTCCGCGCGAGCTGACCTGGGTGACCGGCTGCGTGCTGCTCGGATTGTGCATGGCCTTCGGGTTCAGCGGGTACCTCCTGCCGTGGAACGAGCTGGCTTTTTTCGCAACGAAGGTCGGAACAGACATCGCCGGCGAACTGCCCCTGGTCGGCCCGTTGTTTCTCGAGATCATGCGTGGCGGCGAGGATGTTACGGGCGCGACTTTGAGCCGGTTTTTCGGTCTGCACGTCGCGATTCTGCCTGGAATAATGACCGTTGTCCTCGGGTTGCATCTTCTCATGATCCAGCGTCAGGGCATGAGCAAGCCCAAGGGCTGGAGCAGTCTGCCGCATTCGCAGCGCAGGGCGATGCCGTTCTTCCCGCAGTTTGCCCTGCGCGATATGCTGCTCTGGTTCGTCGTCTTGAACGCGCTTGCGGCCGTCGCGGTTTTTGCGCCGATGCACCTTGGGCATGAGGCCGATCCGTTCGCGCCGGCTCCGGCGGGCATCAGGCCGGAGTGGTATTTCCTCGCCGGATATCAAGCTCTCAAGTGGCTCCCCCCGACGGTCGGGCCAATCAATGGCGAATTGATCGGCGTGATCGGCATGGGGATCGTCGGGCTTCTCGTGCTCTTCGTTCCGTTCATTGATCGCACGCCCGAAGGCGGACCGCGCCGGCGCGTCCTGGATATCGCGGGATTCATTTTTCTGACAGGGCTGATTCTTCTGACGGTGTTGGGCCATGTTCTGGAATAAACACGCGGCCGTTCGGGCCGTCAGCATCTCCTCGGTGATTGTCCTCACGCTTTGCGCGGCTTCGGTTCGCGCGCAGCATGACGAGAAGGTTCTGATTGGTCCGGGTCGGTGCAGCCGATGCCACAGCGAATTGCCCGACGAAGACCTGAGGGTTCCGGCTGAAACCTTCGCCCTCGATATACACGCCAAAGCCGGCCTCGGCTGCGCGGATTGCCATGTGGGCGATGCGAAGGCAGGGGCAGAGGCCGATGCGCATGCCGCTTCAGCCGGATTCATCGGCATCCCCGAGCCAATGGATATTCCGAAGATGTGCGCGGACTGCCACGGCGATGTGAGCTTCATGATCGCGCAGAACCCGGCCCTGCCGGTGGACCAGTTGAACAAGTATTCACAGAGCCGCCATGGCGAGCTTCTTGAAATGGGCTTGCGCAAGGTTGCCCAGTGCGCTTCGTGCCATACCGCTCACTCGGTCCGCCCGGCGAACGATCCGCTATCGAGCACCTACCCGGCCAACCTCCCGGCCACCTGCGCCTCCTGTCATGCCGACGACAAATACATGGCCGGATTCCCGATCCCCACCGATCAGTTCGATAAATATGCCGCGAGCGTCCACGGTCAGGCTCTCTTCGAGGCCGGAGACCTTGGCGCGCCGGCGTGCAACGATTGCCACGGAAATCACGGGGCGATCCCTCCGAATGTTAAATCCCTCGGTCACGTCTGCGGCTCGTGCCACGCGATGAACGCCGATCTGGCCGCCAACAGCGCGCACGCCGATGTGTTCGAAGCCCGTGAGATAGGCATGTGCACGGTGTGCCACGGTCACCATGCCATCGCCCCGCCCACTCCCGAAGCTTTTGCAATGGGACCGGAATCGAGTTGCCTCGCTTGTCATCGGCAGGGCGATCTGGGCTGGGAGGCGGGCCGGCAGATGTTTGATGTGGTCAGCTCGCTGATTGAATTGCGGGCCGATGCCGAGGCCGCGCTCGACCATGCCCAGGGAATCGGCATGGATGTCGCCGACGCCCGATTCCTTCTCGTGGATTTTCGCAAGGCGTTCCTGGGCATGCGGACCGAGAGCCACGAGCTCGACGCCGAGGCTTATCTGGAAAACGCCGCGAAAGCTCGAGCCCAACTCGAAGACGTTTTGGAGCAAGCCGGGAAGGCCGTCGAAGAATTTCACCTGCGTCGCCGGGGATTAGGCCTTTCTTTGCTCCTCAGCCTTCCAGTGGTCGTGCTTCTCTACATGCTTATCGCTCGCCTTGATTCGGACGCCGAACAAGAGCGAGAGGTCGAGGGCGAGGCGGGACGGTCCTTATGAAGAAGGCGAAAGTCGTTTCTATCTATAATTCGTGCCAAATATGCTTTACAATGAACGGCGTGCTGGGGTTCCGATGTCGGAGCTTACGTGCCCCGGCTTCAGCCGCCATCTTGGCGGCATTGACGACCAAACTTGTCGGTCGATCTTCAAGTCAGGTTCGCGGCGAATAGGAAGGTCTCTTTTGAATCTCACACATCGATCACGCTACTTGAATCAGCGTTGCGGCGCCGCGTTGCCTCGCGCCGTCGTTCTTGCGATGTCTTGCGCGCTGCTCATCGCGGTAGGCGGCAACCGGTCTGCGAGCGCGGAAGAGGGCGCGGTATCTTCGCGACGGGTCTCCAAGGGCAAAGAGGTTCCGGCCGTCTCCGATGGACCACGGTTCGGATATCGCGCGGGCGTGGGCGGGTCGACCACTTCGGGTGGTGAAAGTTCGGCCGGGAACATGGCATGGACGACTCCGGCCGATTGGACCGAAGTCGCCCCGACGTCCATGCGCAGGCCCAACTTCGTCGTTAATGGGGCGGAGGGCGCCTCGGAGGTTCAGTGCTACGTGACCGAGCTTGCCGGCGACGGAGGGGGCATCGATGCGAACATCAATCGGTGGCGCGGCCAAATCGGCTTGAAACCGCTCGGCGAGGCCGAGCTCGCCGCCCTGGAGCGCATAACGGTTCTGGATACCCCAGCGGTCTACGTGGAATTTGAAGGCGTTTATGGCGGCATGGGTGGTCAGGCCGGCAAGCCGAACTCCATCCTTGCCGGCGCGCTCCTTGAGCTGGATGACAAAGCGATCTTCATCAAGATGGTCGGTCCGGCTGACTCGGTCCGTGATCAGCGGGCCAACCTGCGCGAGTTTATGAGTTCGATGCATCTGCACGGGGGCGGTTCGCATGCGAGAGCGGCCTCGGGCGCAGCTGCACCGGTACAGACAGCACAAACGGCGCCGGGCGCTCCGGCCGATTCTGCGGGCGGCGCCGGGACGTTGCCTCCGGGCGCGGTCAGCCCACACGGCGCGCTGCCCCCGCAGGGAGAGAAAATCCTTTGGGATGCTCCCGATGGCTGGAATTTGAGCCCGGCGCGGCCGATGCGTCTGGTCTCGTATCAACTGGGCGCCACGGGCGAGACCGAGTGTTATATTGCCGTCCTGAGCGGCCAGGCCGGGGGCGTCGTGGCAAACCTGAACCGCTGGCGCGGACAGCTGGGCCACGCATCAATCAGCGAGGGCGAGATCGACGCGCTCCCCAAGATCACGCTGCTCGGTACGCTCACACCTCTGCTTGATGTGTCGGGATCATTCCAGGGCATGGGCGGCGGGGCGAAGGATGACCACGCGATGTTGGCCGTGGCCTACTCGGCCCCGTCCCAGAGCATTTTCGTCAAGATGATCGGCCCGGCCGATGAGGTCCACGCCGAGCGCGAAAATTTCGAGGCCTTCTGCAAATCGATCCGAACGGAGAAATAATAACCTTGGCGCCCCCGAAAAGATCTTTCATCCAGCAGCTCTATCGCTTCTTCGGGTCGTTCGGCCTGGCGATCGGTCTCATATTCGCATTGTTCGTCCTGACATTTCTCGGGACTTTGGAGCAGGCGAACACGGGCCTGTATGACGTGCAGCGCAAATACTTCACGTCGTTTTTTCTGTGGCACAAGCTTCCTGGAGGGATCCCCGTCCCGCTTCCGGGCGTTTACTTGTTGATGGCGATCCTGAGCGTCAATCTCATCATCGGCGGCATGATTCGCATTCGACGAAGCCGGTCGTTGATCGGGATTTACCTCACGCACGGCGGCATCCTGTTCCTGATGCTGAGCAGTCTGATCACGCATCACTACACGATCGAAGGCCAGATGACGCTCGCCCCGGGCGAAACTTCGACCACTTTTGAGAGCTACAACGAGTGGGAACTGGCCGTGACTGATATCTCTGATCCGGACCACGACACCGAGCACCTCATCGCAGCCAAACATTTCGTCGACGCGACGGAGGGCAAGAGCCAATCGTTTCGCCCCGGCGACCTTCCGTTCGAGATTGCCGTTTCCGGTTACGCGCGTAACTCCATGCCGAAGCCCGGTGGCCCCGCTCTCTCGACAGCCGATCGGCCGGTGCTTGAAGGATTTTACC
>JAJFLK010000011.1 GCA_021772735.1 Candidatus Sumerlaeota bacterium
CTGGGCAACCAAACCCCGACCCAGTTTGCTCAAGGGGGCAGGCCTTCGGCTGGCGCTTCGCTTCAGCCTGCGGCCTGTTTGAAAGAAACAGGGGACTGAAAAACTCGCCCCAGAACTGGACCCGAAACGGGGGCAAGACCAGGGGCCCGAACAACTCGCCCCAAAACCGGACCCGAAACGGGGGCAAGACCCCTGGCGTTAATCGTGTGAGTCATTGGGCGGCAGGTTTGATCGCTTACTCGCCCGAGGAAGTTTATCGATCGCTCTCAACCGGCGGATTAGCATTTCGGATCGAGCCTGATTCGGGTATGATTATCCCCATCGGGATTTTTCTGTTTTCGGTCCTCGGGCCGACCGATTCGAGCGCTTCCGCAAACGCGTGCGATGTCGCCTTAAACTCTTGCGGTCACCGTTCGTCTCTATAGGAAGAAAGGACGCTTTGGCCATGACGTCGTTGTGGAATTCTCGTTTTGGATTGACCGTGCCCCGGCCCGAGAATCGGACCGAGCCGCGGCCGATTCCGCGCCTTGGAATCTGGCGATTGGCAATACTCGCGCTTGGCCTCGTGGATGTTTCAGCTCCGGCCGCAGACACTCCCCGGCCATGGATCGCCGTCGGTGAACGGCCCGATGAACCACGGTTCGCCGCGCAAGTTAAAAGAAACCTCGCTTCCAGTGCGCGTCCTCTCAGCCTTGCTTCTGCCGATTTCGACCGTGACGGCTACGCAGATCTGGCGGTCGGATATGGCGAGCCTGGCGGCGGCACAATCTCCATCCGACGCGGCAATCCCGACGCGCTTCACCCTAACGGGCCTGCGGCCTTCGCCCGCAAACAAGCCGGAATATTCACCGACACGCCTTTCATCGACCAGATCGCCTCGATCGCTGTTCCCTTCGAGCCCCAGTGGCTTGTGGCAGGTAATTTTGACGACGACTCATACGCCGACCTGGCCATCGGCCGGACGGGCACATCGCGCGTAGTCATTCTTCATGGTACCGGTGCTGGCTCATTCGGTAAAACGACTTCACTCGCACTCTCCGGAGGCCTCACCGCTCTGGCTGCTGGCGAGATCAATTACGACGACAATGTAGGTGACCTTGCCGTTGGCGTTTCGACTCCCACCGGATCACAGGTTTGGATTTATCAATCCCCCTGGGGCGCCGTTAACGCCAAGCCAGAACAGTTCGACCTTTCCGCCACGGCCAGCGGATTAGAGTTCGGCAAGCTAGGTCCCTGGCATCTTGGTGATCTGGCCGTGGCCAACGGCAATCAAGTCACGATCATTCACGGTCGCGATCGCATGCAAACTCATTCGAGCGAGAGGCGAAAGCTCGCCCCTCCCGCGCGTATTGAGCATCGAAAATTCAATTTCGGCGTCGCTTCGGCCGCCATCGAGAATTTTCTGGGCGACTCCAAGGAAGAAATTGCGGTGCTCTCAACAGCCGGCGACGTGTATCTATTAAACAGCCCCGATGCGGCCGATTCATTTCCCAAACTCATCGGATCGGGCGGGAAAGTAGCCCTCGCTTCAGCCGGCCCTTCGATAGGATTCGTTCCTGCGCGCATTTCGGTTCATGGCCAGATGAGCCTCGCATCCTTCAACCCTGCCGCCGGCACGGTCGGCATCGTTTCCCCTGCGACGGGTGCCGCTCTTGCCGCCGAACCCGGTGTCACTGGTGCCGCTCCCGTCAGCATCGCTTCCGCCGCCGCGGCCATTCTTCCCATGCGTCTGACACCAGATGCCGTGGATGACCTCGTTATTTTGAATGCAGACACGGGCGAGATTTCTGTAATCGAAACCCGTGCCGCGATAATCCATACGGTCAACCTGGCCGGCGGAGAACCCGACGATCCAGATCCCGCCGGTGACGGCTTCTGCGATATCGACGTCAATGCGCCAGGGCTTCAATGCACTTTGAAAGCGGCGATTCAAGAATCCAACCGCGACTCGTCTCTCGACGCGATCAACATTGTCATCGGTTCGGGGCCTGTCACGTTGGCCGGAATTCTCGACACGGTTAGTAGGCCTGTCATAATCGACGGCACTTCTCAGCCGGGTTACGTGACAAATGGGGGTAAGCCTATAGTCGATATTCCCTCGCTGACGCTGCGCGGAGGCTCAAGCACGGCGGTTGGCCTGCTGTTTTCCAACTCTCGAATTATTCTCGATAGCTTCGGCCCAGCCGGCGCTGTCGGCGCATCAGAGGTCAGAAACTGCTTTTTCGGAGTGGATGACACCGGCTCAAATCCCACCGGTAGTATCCTATCAAGCGTCGAGATCTTCGCGACGTTCGACAATATCATTGGAGGGTTCGCTGCTGAGGACCTCTGCGTCATGCGCGGCATACGGGTCGAGCGCGCCTCCGCGACGGGAAACCAGATACTAAGCAATAGAATCGGCATCGGCTTTGACGGCATCACGGCATTGGAGAACATCGGTCTGACTATCGAAGCGCCCGATACTCAGGTGGGTGGTCCCGGCACTCCCAACGTATTTTCAGGGAGTAATGTAGCCGGCATCACGCTCAGCACCGTTAACGTGGCCGACGGTCTGGTAAGCGGCAATAAGATCCAATCCAATATCATTGGGGCTGCATTCCCGGGTGCTGCTCAGAACGGAAACATGAGGCAGGGCGTCTTTGTTAAGCAGGGCGTGACAACCGGAACGCTCATTGGGGGAACGGTCATCGGTCTGGGTAATGTGATTTCGGGAAATAACCGTGCCGCCAGTTCTCAGGGCAATGCCGCAGTAGAGTTGGATACAGGTTCGGCTGGCACGCGTGTTCAGGGTAACTTCATCGGCACCGATGACTCCGGAATGTTCGCAATACCTAATCTCAAGCGCGGTGTCCATATTATAGGCTCGAACGACAACCTCATTGGAGGAACGCTCCCCCCTGTCCCTAGACCTGAAGGCCTCGGCGGACAACGCACCGAGCGTCCTCCCCGCCCGTTCGTTCCTTTCGGCAATACCCCGGGCAACATCATTTCGGGTAACATTGAGGAGGGAATTCTTATATTCAGTGTCTCCGGCGGAACTCTAAACAACGATATTATCGGCAACGCCATTGGCACGAACAGCTTACTGGACGGATCCCTGGGCAACGGTCGGAATGGGATCGCGCTCAATTCAGTCTCCACAGGAATGATCCGTTTTACACGTATAGGAGGCACCACCTTCAGTGAGGGAAATCTCATCTCGGGCAATGGCACGGGTCCCATCGGTAGTTTGCGCTCCGGCATTCGCATCTTCGGTCCCGGGACTTCGGAAACCACAGTTCGAGGCAACATAATCGGGCTCGATGGCAATGCGGTGTTCCCGGTTCCGAACCAGGGGGATGGCATCACGATTCTCGGCTCCTCTAATAACGACATCGGTAGTGTCCTCTCCGGACTAACAATTGAAGGACAGCCGCCAGGCAACATGATAAGCGGCAATGTGGCAAACGGCGTTTCCATTTCCAGCGCTAATATCAATAGCGTCTTGATCCAACCGTTCGACAATACTCTCGTGGGAAACATGATCGGGGGCGCTGAGGTTGTCGTTAATCCCTTCGTTACTGTCGGCAATGGCATGCATGGAATCCGCATCGAGGGAGCCGGCACCACGCTGATCGGCATGCCCGCCAACGGAGGCCACAACGCGATCATTGGAAATGCGGTGAACGGAGTCGACGTGACCGGTGTCGGCGTGGAAGGGACTCAGATTCGCAACAACGAGATTGGACGCATTTTCTTTCCCCAGGGAGGCAATGGGATTCAATTGGGACCTGGTACGAAAGAAATCTTGATCGGAGGCCCATTGGCGTTCGACGCAAACGCGATCGGTTTTAGCTCCGGAGATGCGATCCAGATATTCAATAGTACGATGAATACGATTCAAGGCAACGCTCTCGGCTACATAGAAAATGGAATCCAGTCCGGCAACTTGGGCGCAGGAATCTCCTTGATTGAGAACGCCGATAACAACGTGATTACCGGGAACAATATTTCCTTCAACTTCGGCGGCGTCGAACTCGTCGTCTCGGGAAATGAATCCCCTCAAGGCGTTGGAATTCTGTCCAACTCCATCGTATTCAACCAAGGTATGGGAAACCGGTTGGGAATTGACCTGGGCAGGGATGGCGTGACTCCAAACGGCCCGACCGCGCCCGGCCCTAACAATTTTCAGCAGTTTCCGGTTATCATCGGTGCCGACTCATCCACGGCCCAGCTCCAGCTCACCAGTGATCCCTCCACCGACTATATTATCGAGCTCTTTTTGAATCCCGCAGGCTCTGCGAGTCCCTCAGGCTTCGGCGAGGGCGCGGTTTTTGTCGGCACGCAGACCGTCACGACCGATGCGACGGGATTCGTGAACATCAATTTCACGAATCTCACGGTCAACCCGGGCGACTGTGTCTCGGCGACGGCGACGAACATCACCACCAACAACACCTCAGAATTCTCCGCCTGTGTCACGCCCACTCAAGTGCAACTCGACGCGGGCGACGCGCCCGACCCGACGTTTTCGACGCTTTTCCCCAGCGATGGAGCACGTCACGTCATCATCCAGAATTTCCGTCTCGGCGATTCGGTCGACGAAGACTTGAACGGGCAGCCGACTGCCGATGCCACCGGTGAC
>JAJFLK010000101.1 GCA_021772735.1 Candidatus Sumerlaeota bacterium
TATCGCCACCTCGGCCTGGCATACATCGAGCCCGAACTGCGCGAGGACCGAGGCGAGATCGAGGCGGCCGCGCGCGGCGAGCATCCCGAATTGATCACCCGCGCCGACATGCGAGGCCTGCTCCACTGCCACTCGACATACAGCGACGGCAAATCAACGCTGGCCGTTATGGCCGAGGCCGCGTGCAGGGCCGGGTATGAATACTTCGGCATCTGCGATCACAGCCGAACTGCTTTCTATGCCGGCGGGCTCAAAGAAGCCGATGTCCTTCGCCAGCATGCCGAGATTGAGAGTATAAATTCAGCCTTCGAGAATGAGACGATCACATTTCGGATTCTTAAAGGCATCGAATCCGATATCCTTGCCGACGGCAGTCTGGATTACCCGGACGAATTTCTGGCGCGGTTCGATTTCGTTGTCTGCTCGGTCCACAGCCAATTCAATTTCGAGCGCGAGAAGATGACCCGGCGAATCTGCACGGCGCTCGAACATCCGGCGGCGACGATCCTCGCGCATCCGACCGGCAGGGTCTTGCTCCGGCGCGAACCCTACGAAATCGATCTGGAACGGGTCTTCGAGGTGGCCGCCGCCAATGACGTCGCCATCGAGATCAACGCCAATCCCCAACGCCTCGATCTGGACTGGCGCATGATCGGCGCGGCCCGCAAGGCCGGATGCCTGTTTACGATCAATCCGGACGCGCATCACACGAGCGGCATCGCGGATGTGGATTACGGGATCGGTATCGCGCGCAAAGGCGCGCTGGGCCCCGGTGAGGTCATCAATACCAAAACGCTCAAGCAATTCAGAGCCTGGCTCGCGCAGCGGGGACAACCATGATCGAACACCTGGCCGGAATCATCTTACTGAAAGAAGACGACCGCGTCGTCATCGAGGCCGGCGGCGTCGGCTACGGCATCAGCGTCCCGGCGACGACCGCGCGGACGCTCGGCGAGGCGGGCGAAGCCGCGCGCCTGTGGGTCAAGATGCACGTCACCGAGACGTCGATCAACTTGTTCGGATTCGTGCAACGCGGCGAGCGCGAGGTCTTTGAAGTTCTGCTCGGGATGAGCGGCGTCGGGCCGCGCCTGGCGCTGGCCGTGCTTTCGCAGTTCAACGTCGAAAGCCTGATCCAGATCGCATCGACCGGCGACGCGGAGACGCTGAAAAAAGTTCCGGGCATCGGGATCAAGAAGGCCGAGAAGCTTGTGCTCGAACTCAAAGGACGGATTGATCGCCTGAGCGCGGGCCTCGCGCCCGAACGCCTGGCCGCGCTGGCTTCCGGCTCTCCCGGTGCCGGACCCGAACCGGCCGCGGTGCTCGACGCACGGATTTCAACCGAAGCGGCCCGCGACGCAGTGGCAGCGCTCGAAGCGCTCGACATGCGCGAAGACGCCGCACGCCGCGCGATTGCCAAAGCGCTCGACGAGATTGGCGCCGACGCCGAAGTCGAAGACCTCGTCCGCGAAGGCCTGCACCATCGGCATCTGGTGTAGCAGGCAGGGGGATTTCGGATGGCGGGTCCGCTTTAGAACGTGTAAATTATTCGGCGGTAACCGCTTGATCTCTTTCTGCTGACCTTAGATTTCCATCGCGACCGGCTGATCATCTATGCCCACAAACTCTTTGTTCATCCTTGGCGCAGGAGCATCGCGGGCCGCAGGTGGCCCGCTGATGGATGATTTCATGGACAAGGCGCGAGACCTGATGGACAAACCGGGCTTCGATTACGCGATCGAGGAATTCAAAAATGTATTCAAGGCAATTGGCGTGCTTCAACAGGTCCACTCAAAATCACGTTTGGACATACGCAATGTCGAGTCGCTTTTCTCCCTCCTCGAAATGGCGCGTACCATATCGGCGTTTACGGACAAATTCGAAGTCAGCCTAGACGATTTGATTGATTCGCTTAAGAAGGTGATTGTCGTGACTCTTGAGCATTCTATCAAATTCCCAGTGAAAGATCGACATTGGAAAACACCAGAGCCGTATCAGCATTTTACTGCACTACTCGAGGATCTAATCGGAAATCGCGATACATCACACAAGTGCGGCATTCTAACTTTCAATTACGATGTCTGTATGGATTTCGCAGCTCATTACAGCAGTCTGAGGTATGGATATTGCCTAACTGATGCACAGGAAGATGTCACGATCCCTCTGCTGAAGCTACACGGGTCAATGAACTGGGGAACCTGCCAAAAGTGCAATGAGCCGTTTGATGTGGGAATAGATAGATTCCTCGCCAAATTCCACGTAAATTCGCTCAATGAGTCCCCCTCCGTAAACTTCCCCATCGCTCAACACCTCCATGAATTTGAACATGGCCAGTGTAGCGCTTCATCGCTCGCTCCGCTCATTGTTCCACCGACTTGGAATAAGGATAGATATCACGGCTCGATTCCGAACGTCTGGGGCCGGGCAGCAATTGAGCTAGCGCAGGCACAGAATATATTCCTGATTGGCTATTCGTTACCAGAGACGGATGTGTTTTTCCGTTACCTGTATGGAATAGGCAGCGTCGGCCGTGAGACCATCAGGAGATTTTGGGTATTTGACCCTGATGATTCAGGCCAGGTCGAGGAGCGCTTCCGGACTCTTCTGGGTCCGGGTGCCGAGGCAGGCTTCAAATACCACCAAGTCAAGATGGATAAGGCGATACCATTAATTCGGAATGCCTTACTTCCGTAACGTACGGCCTTTTCTCACTCCTCACCCAGTGTGCCGGACCACGATTCGAACCGGCGGCCCTTGCGTTCGTCGCAGCAGTAAAAAGCCAGATAAGTCATGACATTGTAGCGCAGGAATTCCAGGTCGCCCAACTTGCGCGTCGCAAGCTGATGCGCGGGCTTCCAGGTTCCCGAATTGAAATAGATCTGCGGCAACGGATTGGGATCCTCGATCTTTCGCTGGCGCAGGTCCAGCGGCACGATTTCCTGTTGGTGCGTATGGCCGTAAACGACAAAGCGTGCCTTGCCTTCTTTTATCCAATCTTCTTCGAGAGCATATTGAGCGTAGGACTTGGGCGGCGCGCGGAGAACGGAGCCGAACAACCACAGAAACACGCGGCGCACGGAGCGATTGCGCAGGAGCTGCGCCAGCCAGAATTTGGATCGCAAGCCGTCCAGCACCGTGAGAAGCGAGGCGGGGTCATCCTTGCTTTGTATGAACCGATCGACAAAGAACCCGCGCTCAAGCTCGTCCCATATGCCCATGACCAGGTCGCTCTCCGCGTCGCTCGCGCCGCACGACTTCAAAAGTGAAATCACCCAGAACGGAGCGCTGCTCACGGGCCGAACGTTGTCGAGTTCCTTTAGCCCGTCGATGACCTCTTTGGATACGCTCCCAGGCGGCAGCTCCCCGACCTTCTTGGCGAATCGCGTGACGATATCAACGACGATGACATCGCCGATCGAGGATTCGCCCCGAAAGTAACGGACGGGTGGGCCGGGGAAAAGTTTCGCAATCCATTTCGGCCCGATTCGGGGGGGCTCGCGATGGCAGTTGATTGGGTCGTGGATGTCCCCGTGGCGCGGATAGACTTCATGATCCGCGCAAATTTTTTCCAGATCGGGGCTCTTCTCGATTTCATGCGGAAACGGGATGGGATGATCGCGCGTCAGCCCCAACTCTCTGCAGACGACGCGGCAAATCTGGTCGTAATCTCTCCCACCCAGGTGAAAGAACCAGTCGTGATTGCCGACCATGTAGTGAATGTGCACGGCGACATGATGCCCGTCGTCTTCAGTTGCAGGCTCCTGATCTTTCGTACTCGCGTCGGGGTCCTGGATTTCAAGACCACTCTCCCCCAGGTCCCGCAAGACCTTGAGCGACTCCCAGTTCGCGCACAATACGGACCCGCTGACGATCCGCACACGCTCGACGAAATCTGGGTCAAAAGGCGATCCCTTCCAGGGGCGCAGGTCCGAATCCTCTCTGATCCAACTGCGCGAGCGAATGATGTCGAGGATATCTCCGAGGAGAATCAGATCGATTCGCTCGATCGGTTTGAAAACAGAATCTTCGCCATCGACTTCGGCGCGCCATGAAGCTGCGGTCGCCATCTCGACAAGCCGTTGCCTGAAAACCCGGAAGGCTCCCGTTTTTACCGTATCGCCCGAACTTCCGTCCGTCAGGTGCAGATCGCTGATGATGACGAGCAAAGGGTGGTCCTTGAATCGGAGGTTCCGGGACGATCGAGCGCGATGGGCGCGGGCCTGACCGAAGACTCAGATTCTTAACCGGTCGCAAAAACATCAAGCATTTTCCTTCCCCGCCGCTCTGCGCGAAACTAGGATACGCAAAGTGTGCGCCCGGCACGGTCTGGTCCGCGAGTCGGCCTCCGCGCGGAGATATATTCAGATCGCCAAACCAACTTATGACGACCACCCCC
>JAJFLK010000102.1 GCA_021772735.1 Candidatus Sumerlaeota bacterium
GATCCGTTTCGGCTCCACAAAGCTTCTCAAATCTCTGATCGTCGCAATATCTAGTCTGCTCCTTGTGTTGATCCTGTACTATCTTATACCGATGTAGAATCAATCCGATTCGGAGATCCGTCCGATGACTTCCAAAGAAAACCCCGCCGGGCCGCGCAGCCTGGAGCTGAACGTCGAGCTGCCCGAGGGCACGATCAATGCCCGGGTGGACGTTCCCGAGGGGCCCATGCGTCTGGTCGAATTCACTTCGTCGGTGCTCGTGTTGAGCAGCGAAGTCGCGGCGATGGGCGAGCGTCAGGTCGCCAAGCAGGATTACAAGGTCTCGTGCCGCAAGGGTTGCGGCGCCTGCTGCCGCCAGCTCATCCCTCTCGCCCCGACCGAAGCAGTGATGATCGCAGAGCTGCTCGATAATCTCCCCTCCGAACTTCAAGCACGGGTTCGCGATCGATTCGAGCGGGCCGAAGAACGCCTGCGCGAGACCGGCCTATGGGACAAGCTCTGCGCCTTGGACGACCCCGATGTCTCCGAGGAAGAAATGATCCGGATCACTCGCGAATACTTTGAGCTGGGCCTGGCCTGCCCCTTCCTTGAAGACGAAGCATGCACGATTCACGAGCTGCGCCCCTCGGCTTGTCGCGAGTATCTTGTGGTCTCGCCGGCGGAGCATTGCTCGAATCCATATCAAGCCGGAATTACCCGCGTGCCCATTTCACTCCGATTGAGCAAGGCGCTCGCCGAACTTCACGCCGAGCTGTTCGCCGTTAGTCCACGCCTCGTCCCGCTGACCAAAGCGCTCCGCTTCGAACGCGACAACCCTCGCATCCGAGGCCTTGGCGCGGACGGTGCGCAATTGCTCCAGATGTTCTCGGCCCATCTGCGCCGAGCGATCAACTAATTAGGGACAGTTGCCTAATATCACACCGCCTCTCCGGTCGGCGGAGGCCAAACGTGAAAATAGGCAACTGTCCCTAACTAATTGATCGCGGCGTGACAAGCGCGCGCCGAATCAGGCAGAGTTCACCCGTGAGCTCATGAACGACCCCACAGACAGACCATCAAACGAAATGGCGGCATCGGCCTTCGATTGGCGCAAATTCGTCCTATTGGCATTTGTCGCGGGCGTATTCGCGCTGATTATTGGGGGGCTCAGCGGCCGTGCCCATGTCCTCGGCTGGTCGGCGGAGCAATATGGGAATCGTGGCCGTGTCGCAATAGTGATCGAACCAGGCACACCTCTGCACGCCATCACGGCTCGCCTCGAGGCCGAGGGCGTCATCGACAGCCACTTCAAGTTCCTGGCGTTCACAACAATCATCGGAAGGCGCGGGGCGATTCAAGCAGGCGACTATGAGATCGCGTTGCCGATCTCCCCGCGCAATCTTGTCGCCAAACTCCAACGCGGATCGTTCCAGAGAGCGTTCACAATTCCCGAAGGCTGGACCGCCGCGCGCGTCGAGCGCGCCCTGATCGAGCAGGGCTGGCTCGAGGCCGAGGGCCAATGGCTCGAGGTTGTCCGTCTCCCCTTGCCCGATACGACACGATCCCCCGGCGCCGCCCCGGTCCTCGGGTTCGCCCTGAGCGGCGGCGCAGAGGGTTTCTGCTTTCCGGATACATATTACTTCGATCCCGGAACGACGGCGCGACAAATGCGCGATCGAATGCTCGGCGAGTTCGCCAGGGTTTGGAGCGAGATCGAACCGGAGCGCCGTGATCCGCGAAGCGAGAGACTCAGCCCCATCGAGGTCGTTACGCTCGCGTCGATGATCGAGCGCGAAGCGCGCCGCGAGGGCGAGCTCGCGCAGATCGCCTCGGTTTATCTGAACCGCCTCACCGGGAGGATGAAACTGCAATGCTGCGCAACGATCCATTACGCGCTCGGCGAGGTGTGGAACCGCCCGCTGAAGTACGCCGATCTTAAGATCGACTCGGCATACAACACATACCGCCATCGCGGATTGCCGCCGGGGCCGATCGGCAACCCGGGTCGCAAGGCGCTCGAAGCCGTGCTCCGGCCCGCCGATACGCCATATCTGTTCTATGTCTATCGCGGCGACGGCACACACGAGTTCACGAAAACCTACGCCGAGCACAAGCGGGCCACGCGCAAATACCTCGGCGGCGATGAGGCGGCGTCATTTACGGCGGATGGATCGGGCGGGAATGGTGCCGAATGAAGCGAGTTCGGTTTGCCGATCGGCATCGCGCCGGAGTAAGATCAAGGTTATGAACAACCGACCCAGACCAGAACGCCCGAACCCGGGCCACTTCGCGCGGAGCCTATCGCCAAGCGTCGCGGGACTAATCGCCCGCCGAATCCGCGTGGGGCTTGCGTTGACCGCTGTCATCATTTCTCTGCTTGCGCTGCGAGCCCCCCGGGCTCAGAGCGCTAGCGATCCGCCCAAGGCGACCCCACCCGCCCCGACTTCCTTCGACTCGGCCGCAGCCGCACCGGGCATCGCTTCGGTCCTGGTCGTTCCGGTCGAGGGAGAGATCGAAAACGGGCTTCAGCTCATCATCAGCCGGGCCCTGCGCCAGTCGGCAAAATACGACACGCGGGCGATCGTCCTCGACATGGACACGCCGGGCGGACGCATCGATTCGGCCGTCAAGATTCGCGATCAGCTCGTCATGGCAAAAGTGCCGACCTATACCTACGTCAATCACAGGGCCATATCGGCCGGCTCGTTCATCGCACTGGCAACCGACAAGATTGTCATGAGCCCGTCCTCGAATATCGGCGCGGCCCTGCCGATTGTCATCCAGGGCGGTGAGGCCGGCCCCGTCGGCGAGAAAATGCTCTCTTATATGGCCAGTGAAATGCGCAAGACGGCCAAGTTCAAAGGTCATCCGCCCGACATCGCCGAAGCCTTCTCAAATCCCGACATCGAAATCCCCGGCCTGATCGAGAAGGGCAAGATCCTGACACTCGATCATGAGGAAGCCACCAGCGTCGGGCTCGCCGCGTATATCAGCCCCAGCCTCGATGATTTGCTCGAGCGCGAGGGCCTGGGGTCGTTCCAGGTCGTCCGCTTCGAGCTCACCTGGACCGATGCCATCGCGCGTTTTCTGGCCACTCCGGTCGTCACCGGATTGCTCATGACCCTGGGCCTGGGCGGTCTGTTCTTCGAGGTCAAGTCGCCGGGCTTCGGCGTCCCCGGAGCGGTCGGGCTGCTGGCGCTCGGTCTATACTTTTTTGGCGCTTACCTCGCGAATTTATCCGGCTATATGGAGTTGATCTTTTTTGTCGCCGGGGTGGTCCTGCTGATCGTCGAGGTCTTCGTCATTCCCGGCTTCGGCATTTTCGGCGGCGCCGGGATTGCGTTCATCCTCGGATCGCTCTTTTTCGCCCTGTTCAACATGGCTCCCGAGGGATTCGATTTCGACTTGATCCGAATCAGCACGCCGGTCTATACGATGTTCGGATCGCTGATCGCGATGATCCCACTGGTCTGGCTCGTATCGTTCATTCTGCCTCACACGCCGTTTTACAGCGTACTGCGCCTGGAGCCGCCCGCCCCTTCGTCCGGGTCGTCCGGTTCCTCCACAAGCGCAAGCGTCTCGAATGAGGGCGCACCCTCGGCGGACAGTGCCGAGGCGGCCGCCGGAGTGCCTG
>JAJFLK010000103.1 GCA_021772735.1 Candidatus Sumerlaeota bacterium
CGCAGTTCAGAGCGACGCCGCCGGCCATGCAGAGGTTGGGACTCCCGGTCAGCTCGCGGGCGCTGCGAGCAAGGCCGATCATCGCCTCCTCGGTGACGACCTGAATCGAGGCGGCAAGGTCCATCTCGCGCTTCGTGATGGGAGACTCCGGAGTGCGGGCCGGCCCGCCGAAGAGGCGCTCGAACCCGTGGCCGGTCATCCGCAGGTTGTGCGTGTAATCGAAAAATTCCATGTTCAAGCTGAACGAACCATCGGCACCGAGGTCGATGAGGTTCTCGCGAATCGCCTCGGCGTAGACGGGTTCGCCATAGGGCGCCAGGCCCATGAGCTTGTATTCGCCGCTGTTGACCTTGAAGCCGCAGAAATACGTGAACGCGGAATAGATCAGGCCGATCGAATGCGGGAAGTGAATCTCTTTGAGAAGCTCGAACTTATCGCCCGTGCCGTGGCCGATCGTTGTCGTGGCCCATTCGCCGACGCCGTCGATCGTCAGGATGGCGGCGTCGTTAAAAGGCGAGGGGTAGAACGCGCTGGCGGCGTGGGAGCGATGGTGCTCGGTGTAGAGCAGGCGGCCCTTCCAGTCGGGCCCCATCTCGGCCTTAATATCGCGGCCGATGTGCAGCCGCTGCGTCGCCCACAGCGGGACGCCATGCAGGAAAGTTTTGAGGCCGCGCGGCGAGACGGAAAAAAAGGTCTCGGTGATCCGGTCGAATTTGGTCAGGGGTTTCTCGTAGAAAACGACGGCATCGACATCGGCTTTGGCCAGGCCGGCCTCAGCGAGGCAGTAGTCCAAGGCGTGGGTCGGGAAGCGCTCGTCGTGCTTGACGCGCGAGAAACGCTCCTCATGAGCGGCGGCGATGATCTCGCCGTCGATGATGAGCGCAGCCGCGCTATCGTGATAGAATGCCGAAATACCAAGGATGGATGTCATATGGAATTGAAACTTAAATTCGGCGAACCGAGGTCTAAAATAGAGTGTAGATAAATGGCGCTGCCGGCGTGGCCGAAAGCGCGATCGCAAGGCCGATCACACCGACGACGATGACGATCGGAAGCAGCCACCACTTCTTGTTCTCGCGCAGGAAAAGGATGAACTCGGTGACGATGGACATTTCCTCGGGCGGGGGCTCGGTCGCTCCGGAAGCAGCGGCGGTCTGGGATTTTTCGTCAATTTGTTCGGTCATGGGACAATCCTGAATCGAGGAGTCTGCGCGGCGATTTGCGGCTCCGCGCCGGTCTATCTAGAAGCGGCGATAATATTGCCGCAGGTCAGGCCGGACCTTGTGCGGTATCCACCGCGGGCGGTTCGCCTTCTTCTCCGAAGCCACCTTGCCTGTCGCGCGCAGCACCACGCCGATCGGCGTGACCATCAGATAGAAGACGAGCGTAAGAACAATGTTGCTCACAACAAAGCCGACGATCGCGAAAGCGCGCAGCACACCGACATAGATCTTCTCGCCGAGCACGGGCACGAGCAGACACAGGCCGAACGACACGCCAACGCCCATGATCACCTGCGGCGTCATGCCGGGATCGGCGTCGTTACGGTGACGCACCCAATAGATGACCGCGATCACCAGCGGCAATACCAGACCCCAGAGCAAAGCGGCCTGAGCCAACTGCTTGCGCGTAGCCGTGGCGGGCACATGAGCCCAGATTCTTTCGCGAAGGAAATTAAGCAACCCCGGTCCTGACCTCCCGATTACGCTCGGCTAACCCCGTAATGATGCCACAGGGCGGCTCAACACTTCAAGGGCGGCGTCGCGATGCGCGCAATGCACGGCTCATTTACGCGCCGCGACCGGGGAGAGGCCCGACGGATGGAGCGCTACAGAAGCCCGAACTGTTTGAGGTGATGGTTGATGTGCGAGACATGGAGCGAGGACCAGCGGCGTGGGCCGATATTGCCGAAGGCTGGATGCCGGCCGGTTTCGAGCGTTCCTGCCTCAACGCCGGAGATGAATTCTTCCATGATCTTGCCGAGCGAGGCGAGATCGCCGGCGGCGGCGATTCGAGGCTGCACCGTGCCTTCTTTGTTCTTCAGCTTAATGTTCTTCGGGATAGGGACCAGACCTGATGTTGCAATCGGGCCGATCAGATTGACAGAGAACCAGTTGCCGCCGAACGGAACGGGCTCGCCCCGCCCCATCGAGAGCTCCATGGATCCCACCAGATGCGGGACGAGATCGGCCCCGGTCATCGACCCCCAGCGCGGCGTGGCGTCCGGAGCCAGGCTTTTCAAGCAGGAAAGAATGTCGGCGGCTTTTTTGCGATCGAGTTGAGGCATCGTGATTGGTCCTCCAAAATATGATGGACAACATAAACGCTCTTCGCGTATGATAGTCAACATAAATCGACGGTGGCCCAATAGCCTATTGGCGTCAGCCTCGGTCCGGACCCATCGGAGAACGCGAGATCACCAGCGATAAGGTTCATTCATCATGAGTTACACGTCAGATCACGCCGAGCGGACGCGGCTCAAAATCCTTGACGCAGCCCGGCGGCTTTTCAACCTGAACGGATACAACGGGGTCGGGATCGACGCGATCATGGCCGAGGCGGGCCTGACCCGGGGTGGGTTCTACGCGCATTTCGATTCCAAGGAGGCCCTCTTCACCGAAGTGCTGGGCCGCATGCCGGAGCTTCAATCGCCGGGAATGCGGCGCCGAATGGAGGGAGACGACAGCGATGGGCCGGGATTCGCGCGGGCCTTTGTCGAAACCTACCTGAGCGAGCGGCACCGCTCGAATATCGAGTGCGGATGCAGCTTGCCGGCGTTGGCCGGTGAACTGCCTCGGGTGGGTCCAGGCGCGAGGTCTGCTTTCGGGAAGATGGTCGAAAGCATTTCCTCCGCAGTCGCCCGGGATCTGAGGCGGGTTCACCCCGCGATGACCAAAGACGAAGCGGCCGAGCGAGCCCTGGCCAGCATCGCGCTGTGCGTCGGCGCGCAGTTGCTCGCTCGCGGGATCAAGGACGAGACCGACGCGAATCGCCTGCTCGCGGCCTGCCGGGAGATGGCTCTCGGCAACCTGCGCGAGTGAGCAGTGGGGGGTGTTGGCGGGCCACGCCGATCTCAAAAAAATGTTCTGTCCAATACTTGGATTCTCCTGGGCGGCTTGATCTACAATCAGGTTTGTGAACAAAGTGTGGGCGGGCATCTACCGCCTCGCAGACCCAAAAATCACGCTCGCCTCGGTCGCTTCGATGATCGTTGGTGCATCGGTGAGCTACTGGCATGGCCCCCTGGCCTGGGGCTGGCTCGCGACGACGGTACTCGGGATCTTCTTCATCGAGGCTGCGAAGAATGCGTCGGGCGAAATCTTCGATTGGGATTCGGGAACCGATTCGGCCATCAAGGCAAATGAGCGGACACCGTTCTCGGGTGGCAAACGGGTCATCGTCGATGGCATTCTCACGCGACCGCAAACGGTTATCGCGGCCTGGGCGTTCTACGTTCTTGGAAGCGCGATGGGTTTGATCATTGTGGTCTTTCGTGAACCGCAGGTTATCTGGGTGGGGTTGTTCGGGGTCGCCCTCGCCTATTTCTATCATGCGCCGCCCGCGAAGCTTTCGAGCCGGGGGCTCGGCGAGCTTGCGGTCGCCATTGCATACGGGCCCGTCATCGCGAGCGGCACGTACCTCGTCCAGCGCAACGAACTGGATGCCGCGGTCTGGCATGCCTCAATGCCGCTCGGCATTGCGATCATGGCGTTTCTTTGGATCAACGAATTCCCGGACGCGCGTGCGGACGCGATTGCGGGTAAGCTCACATGGATCGTCCGGCTGGGCCGACGGCGCGCCGCGCGCGTGTTTGCCGCGATCATTGTATTGGAATGGCTCGGCCTCGCGGCGCTCCCCCTGCTTGGGCTTCCGGTCACCGTCCTGCTTGGAGGCATCGGGTTACCGCTTTCGGCGGCGGCGGTCTGGAGATTGAATCGATTTGCCGAGGAACCTCAGCAGATCGTCCCGGCCCAGGCCTGGACGCTGCTGGCGTTCGTTCTGATGAGCATCGGAATCGGCGCGGGATTTGTGTTGGCTGGGGGGTAGGTTACGCCAGCGGATGGTGCGTGTAGCATTCGGCGGCAACCAGTGAAGAAGGGAGATAACGATTAAGAGGAAAGAAAGTCGCTGAGTCGGATCAGAAGTTTCTCAGGATTGCGACACTGGCATTCCCAAACGGTCAGAACGATCCAGCCTTGCCTGACGAGTAGTCTTCGATTGAGCTGATCCCGCTTCACCGTGGCGCGTCTTTTCTCAGCCCAGAACGGCGCGTTTGTTTTTGGCTTTACTCTTCCCCATCGGCAGCGATGGCTATGCCAAAAACAGCCGTGGACGAAAATGATCTTCTTTAGCCGGGGAAAGACAAGGTCGGGTTTGCCCGGAAGATCCTTTCGGTGAAGCCGGAACCTATACCCCAAACCGTGCGCCATACGCCGCACCGCGAGCTCGGGCTTCGTATTCTTTCCCTTTATCCGTGACATGCAGTATGTTCGCTGCTGAGAAGTAAGAACATCTGTCATTTTTCAGGCCAATATCCGGCGAACAGACTGCACAAATTGATCCACGGAGCT
>JAJFLK010000104.1 GCA_021772735.1 Candidatus Sumerlaeota bacterium
AGTCGAAGCCGACTCCTCACTTTTTGCTCAAACTTCCCCAATTCCCGCCACCCTGACGGTCAATTCTTGGGATTTCACTCCCTCCGCCCTTCTGCAATACACGATCCCACGCCAGTGAAAACCCGCGGGTAGCTGCACGAACACTGCATATCGAAAACGTCAACGCTGGAGCCAGTGTGGTTACAGCCCAAGGCCAACGGACTGCCCCCGTCGCTGCGCGACAGAGCCGAACATTCAATGACCTTCCGCCTAGGGTCTCAGGTCAGGAGTATTCTCCGCGCGGGAGAGATGGTGACCGTTACACATTGATCTGGGAGCAATAGTCGTGTGGAATGTGCGCGAACCAGCCAGGCATAGTTGCGATAGCTCTCCCAGGAATCCATGCGCGTGTCTCAGTCACGGTTTCGAAACTTGTTCAGTCAGCCGAGTGATGTAATCACTCTGTGCGTTCTTTTTATTGTCTGCCTCACGCTTGCCGTCCGCTTGCCTTCGGCTTCGGACCTGGCGGGCATGCTGGTCTTCCATTGCGTGCTGCTGCTGGCGGTTTGCGCGTTGGTGATCGGTATGTCTCGGAATCCCTCGGCCGGTTGGGTTCCGGTCGCGCGAACGCTGGCAACCGTCGGGACGATGTTTACTCTGTACAGCACGCTGGGACATTTCGTTTTCGACGCCATCCCCTGGCTCGGGGATTCGACGCTCGCGCGCATCGACCTGACTCTCGGCATCGAGAAATCTCCAGTGCTTCGGGTTGAGCCGTTTGTCACAGCCCGCAACCTTGAGTTCTTCAGTTTTTTCTACGCCATTTTCATCCCGTATTTATACTTATCCATCATGGTAGGTTGTGTCGGACGGCCCGAAAGCGAGCGAAGTTTTTTCATCACGGGGTTCGCCCTTACATACGCGATCGGCTTCGTCGGCTACCTCCTGGTTCCCGCGCGCGGGCCGGTCGTCTTTCTGGCCGCTGAGTTCGCTTCGGAACTCCAGGGAGGCTTTTTCCTCACGCTGATTGTCGAATCGATCGAAACGGCGGGCGGTCCGCATGGTGCTTTCCCCAGTCTTCACGTCGGGGCGTCCACGTATCTTTGCCTGTTCGATCTGCGGCATAACGTCCTGCGAGGCATGACCTACTTGCCGATCGTCGTTTTGATCTCAATCTCTACGCTCGTTCTCCGATATCACTATCTCGTCGATCTCATCGCGGGCGTGTTCGTCGCGTTCGCGGCCTATTCTCTGGCGCTGCATTGGACGCGCAATCTGCAAGTGGACACCACGCAGATTCGGGGGAGCGAGTAACGCCATGATTTATCGCTTCATTCGCAGCCTCGCGAACATCGCGCTCAAGGTGTTTTTCAGACGCACGACCATCGAGGGATTCGAGGAATCTGTCGAGGACGGCCCCACGATTTTCATCTCAAACCATTCCAATGCGTTGGTCGATGGGGTCATCGTCGCCTGTATGCTGAATCGCCCGGTGACGTTGATTGTGAAGAGCACTCTCGGAGATAATCCTCTTTTGAAAATGCTTTTCGGGGCGGTTGGGGTTGTCCCGTTCAGCCGTCGTCAGGATGCGGGCGGGGACGCCGATCCGGCGCGAAACGCGGGATCGATCAGCGAGTGCTGCCGCATTCTTGCCCAGGGCGGGGCCATCTGTCTTTTCCCCGAGGGCCAGAGTCATTCCGATCCTCAACTTCGACGATTCCATACGGGCGCGGCCAGAATCGTTTTCGAATATCTGAACGGCGAAGGCCATCGCCCGCCGCTTAAGATCGTGCCGGTCGGGCTCCTATACGAAGGCAAAGATAAGTTCCGATCTTCGGTCATTGTTCGTCTCGGGGATGCGATCGAAGCCCAATCGTGGATAAGCGCGAACCCGCTGGGCGACGTCAAGGACCTGACGGCCGAATTCGATCGCCGTATCCGTCCGATCACGCTGAACTTCGAGTTTCGGCAGGAGTCCAAAATCTTGGCGTGGGCCGCCGAGATTTTCGCGACCGACGCGGCGCGGCCGGCGGCGCTTCATGTCGTCACCGATCCCTATCCAACCCATGTTCAATTCGTCGAGCGGCTTCAGAATGCGATATCCGGTTCCAGCACATCGGAAGGATCCGATCTCGCCGAATTGGGCCGGCGTATCCATGAATACAGGACGCAGCTAATGAATCTTGGTATCAGCCCGGACGAAGTCTACTTGTCGCTGAATCCGGCTCGGGCGGCTTTCTTCGCTCTGCGCGAGTTCGACCAAATTGTCATCGGAATGCCGATGGCCGGATGGGGAATCATCAATCATCTCGTGCCCTACCAGATCACGAAATTCACGGGACGAAAGTTCGCCGAAGAGGACGATCAATACGCATCGAATGTCGTATTCTTCGGACTCGCGATTTTCCCCCTCTTTTACGCGATTCAGATATTCGCTGCGTTTGCCCTTGTCCCGCCGATTTGGGCGGGCCTCTATGCGCTGATGCTCCCCTACAGTGGTGTCTTCGCGCTGCTTTATCGCGACCGTGCGGGCAGCGTCAATCGCCGGACCCGAACGTTCATGAAATTCCTCATTGACCGTGGCCTCCAGGAGGGACTGATCGAGGAGGGCAAAGGCATCATCGAGGAACTTAACCGACTCACGGATGCCCCCGCCGACTCATAGGAGATTGCCTTGACTTATATTCTGGACTTTAACGATCCCGAGGCGTGTGCGATCAGCGTCAGCGGCGGCAAAGGCGCGAATCTGGCCAAGCTGTTCCAAGCGGAGTTCAACGTCCCTGCGGGCGTCATTGTCACTGCCCTGGCGTATTGTGATTTCGTTCGCGACGAACGCCGGCTCGCAGCCGAAATCGAAACGCTGGACATCCGCGATTCAGATAAGTTGCGCGGTGAATGCGAGGCGATTCGCGAGCGACTACTGACCCATGCGTTGCCCGGGCGATTGGCTTCGGAGTTGCATGAAACGGTCGGCCCGTTGCTGAAGAACGGTACAGTCTCGGTTCGTTCTTCATCAACGCTTGAAGATCTCGCCGGCGCGGCCTTCGCCGGGCAACATGATACATACTTGAACGTCGCGAGCCTTGAAGACGTGATCGACTCCGTTCGGCGTTGTTTCGCCTCTCTATGGGAAGATCGCGCCGTTCGATATCGCGGGGAAAGCGGCTTCTCGCAGGATCAGGCGACCATGGCGGTAGTCGTCCAATCGATGGTCGCGAGCGAAGTCGCAGGAGTCGGCTTCTGCATCAACCCCATAACCGGAAACCTGGGTCACGTCGTCCTCAATGCGGCGTACGGACTGGGCGAGATCGTGGTCTCCGGCATGGGAGAGGTCGATCAGTATGTTCTGAACAAGGACACGGGCGAGCTTATCGAGAGCAGCATCGGCGAGAAAACTCACGCGATCCAATCCAAGTCGTCCAGAACGGAAACGATCGAAATCTCCGAGGACAAACGCCGGCTGTCATCTTTGGACGACGAATCGCTCGATGCGCTGTGCAGCCTGTGCCGCGAGATCGAGCGGTTCTACTCCTTTCCGCAGGACATCGAATGGGCGATCGCCGATGGCCGGCTGTTTCTTCTTCAATCTCGTCCGATCACGCAGTTCCCCCCGCGCTGGACACGCGATGAATCTGCGGAGCGTTTCCCCGAAGTCCTGACTCCCCTTACCTGGGATTTCACGAGCGATGGATTCCACGAGTCGCTCGCTCATTCGCTCGATTTGATGGGACTGCCCTCGTTCGACGGGCTTTGGTTTGAGAAGTTCGATTGTTACGTTTACGGCAATCAGACGGCCGTAGAGCTGTTCACGCGGGGAGAGCAAGTCGAATTCGGGGATCTGGATGCTCTGCGCCGCCTGACTCCCGTGATTCGCGATCAATACGGCTGGGTTCAGCAGCTTCCGGTCCGCTGGGCCCGCGATCTC
>JAJFLK010000105.1 GCA_021772735.1 Candidatus Sumerlaeota bacterium
GGTTCAATCGCGTGTTCGGTTATTACATCGAGGTCTCAAAGGCAAATATCGCAAAGGTCCCCGAAGAGTACGAGCGGCGTCAAACGCTGACGAATGCCGAGCGATTCATCACGCCGGAACTGAAGGAAAAGGAAGCCCTGATCCTCGGCGCGCAGGAAAGAATCTGCGATCTGGAGCTCAAGCTTTTCGAGCAACTTCGCGCACGGATCGAAGCCCAGACCGATGCGATCCAACGCCTGGCGAGCCAGGTGGCCGAGACCGATGCGCTAGCCAGCCTCGCCGAGGCGGCCGCGCGCGGAGGATACGTCCGGCCCCAGGTTGATGCCTCGGATGTCGTCGAAATCAAACAGGGCCGGCATCCCGTCGTCGAGGCGCTGCTGACCGATCGGCCGTTCGTACCCAACGACGTCTATCTCGACCGACGCAACGAGCAGATCTGGATCATCACCGGACCGAACATGGCGGGCAAATCGACGTTCATCCGTCAGGTCGCGCTGATCACGCTCATGGCGCACATGGGCGGCTTCGTCCCGGCAAAGAAGGCATCGATCGGGCTTGTCGATCGTATTTTCACCCGCGTCGGCGCGACCGATTACCTGACGCGCGGGCAATCGACCTTCCTCGTCGAGATGACCGAAACGGCCAATATCCTAAACAACGCGACCGAGCGCAGCCTTGTGATCCTGGACGAGATCGGACGCGGAACCTCGACATACGACGGGCTTTCGATCGCCTGGGCTGTCGTGGAATACCTGCACGGTCGGCGGCGCCAAAGGGCCCGGACGCTCTTCGCAACGCATTATCATGAGCTGGCCGAACTCGATGGAACCCTCAAGCGGGTCAAGAACCATAACGTCGCGGTCCGCGAAGAAGGCGATTCCATCGCGTTCCTCTACCGTATTGTTCCCGGCTGCTCGGATCACTCCTATGGCATCCACGCGGCCAAGCTGGCCGGCATGCCGGCCGAGACGATCGAACGCGCCCGCGAAATTCTTTTCGAACTTGAATGCGCGAAGGGCGTCGGCGAAAAGACTGGCGAGAATCGCTCTGAAGATCGAGAGCGGCCCACGGCCCATCTTGCGATCAATTTACCTAATGTCCCGGCGACCCCCACCGGGGATACGATGGCCCAGCCCGATATGTTCGCACCGATGGGCAGCCCGCTGCTCGACGCGCTCGCGCGGATGGACGTCTCAAACATAACGCCGATGCAGGCCTTGCAACTTCTCGATGAACTGACCCGCGCCGCGCGAGGCATGAAGTAATCCCCGATTGAGAATAACCGTCGCGGATAGGAAACACGGACGAAGAACCCGAACGTCAAATACGGAACTCCTACTTGAACGCCACTGAACTAAGTATCATTCTCCCCACGCTGAACGAAAGTTCCGGCATCGAAGAAACGCTCGATAAAATCCGCGCGGCCATAGCCCGGTCCGAGGCGGCGTGCGAACTTCTCGTCGTCGATGGAGGAAGCACCGATGGAACGCTCGATCTGATCGGCCGACGCGATGACATCCGCCTGATCCGGAGCCCGCCCGGCCGAGCGATACAAATGAACGCCGGAGCGGCGGCGGCTCGGGGCGAGTGGTTTTTTTTCCTGCACGCCGACACCTGGATCGACGAGGACTTTTGCGTGGAGCTGGCGCCTTATCTTGATCGCGCGGAGCAGAACGCGGTCCTGAGTTTCGATCTGCGATTCCGGAACGATGACCCCTGGTTCCGCCGCATGGAACGCGGCGTGCATTGGCGCGTGCTGACCTTCGGCCTCGCATACGGCGATCAGGGTTTTTGCCTGCGCCGCAGCCACTTCGAAGCGCTCGGCGGCTTCCGGCCCGGCGTGGCTTATGAGGATCTTGATTTCGCGCTTCGGCTCCGATCGCGCGGGAGGCTCTCGCTTCTGCCACTCCGGGTCCATACCTCCGCGCGGCAGTGGGAGCAGCAGGGCTACTTCTGGGCCTCGGCCTGGAATCTGAGTCGGCTCAGCGTCGCGCTCGTGCATTACGCCCTGACCGAAGGTGTCGCTTCATTGCGGCCCGGCGGTCACATCGGCGCGCGGTGGCTCGGCGAGGCGGCAGACGGCGAGGGCGACGCACGAGAGTTGGGCGATTCGATCCATAAGCATTCAAGGACACCGGATCGGGGCGCACATGCCGATCCCGCCGCAACGGAAACGACTCCATGAAGATCCTCTTTGTCGGTGACGTTTTCGGCAAACCCGGGCGGCGCGCGCTGCGCGAATGGCTCCCCGCGTATCGCAAACGTCGCAAGATCGATTTCGTAATCGTCAATGCGGAGAACTCGGCCGGCGGCAAAGGCGTGACGCGGTCGACTTCGGCCGAGATTTTCGACAGCGGCGCCGACGTCCTCAGCGGCGGCAACCACACGTTTTATCACCGCGATGCGACCGAACTGCTCATCGGCGATCCGCGCATCCTGCGGCCCGCGAATTATCCGCCCGAGCTGCCCGGCCGGGGCGATGGCGTCTACGAAGTCGCCGACGGAAAAAAGGTCGCCGTACTGAACCTGATCGGCCGGGCGTTTATGCGTCCGCTCGATTGTCCGTTCCGAATGGGCAAGGCGCTCGCCGAACGCCTGCTGGAAGAAACGCCGATCCTGATCGTGGATTTCCACGCCGAAGCGACGTCGGAAAAGGTAGCGATGGCGCACTGGCTCGACGGCATGGCGACCGCCGTCATCGGGACGCACACGCACATCCCGACCGCCGACGCGCGCGTCAGCGCAGGCGGCACCGCCGCGATCACTGACGTCGGCATGTCCGGCCCATACGATTCGGTCATCGGTGTAAAGACCGCGATCATACTCGATCAGCTCATCGTGATGAAACAGGTCCGGCACGAAACCGCCAAAGGCGACGTTCACATCTGCGGATTGCTCGTCGAGCTGCACGCCGACACCGGCCGGGCGATTCGCGTCGAGGCAGTCCGCGAACCTGAGTTCGCGACCGAACGCCCCGGCCATGCGGACGAGACCGACGCCGCAGACGGGACCGACGACGACTAAACCGACAGGGCCGGTTCGCCCCGGAGTGCGCCTTTCTCAACCATGCCTCATCTCAAAGTTCAGGTTCATCTGTGGAGCGAGCCCGCGCGCGGCAAGGGACGTCGATACGCAATCTTTCAGCGTAACGCGGAAAAGGGCGATTACTGGCAACCGATCACGGGCAACGTCGAGCCCGGCGAAACTCCGGTCGATTGCGCCCTGCGCGAGACGCGCGAAGAAGCCGGCATCGTCGCGGCCTCGGCCAGCCTCAGCCCGTGCCTCTGGGTTCACGATTGGTCGCGCGGCGAGAAAGCTTTTGCCGAGCACGTCTTCGCACTCGAAACCGGCGATCAGACGCTGGCCATCAGCGGCGAGCATCGCGCAGTCGTATGGCTTGCTTATAAAGAAGCGTTGCGCAAACTCCACTTTGAGGGCAACCGGCGCGGCCTGGCGCTGGCCGAAGCCTGGCTGAGCGAGCAACCATGAAAGATTTGATCGCCAATTCGATTTCGGCTGAGCGGTTTCGGCGGCTGAGTGTCGCTTTGATAGTCTTGTGTTTCGTCGCCCTGATTGCTTTCTCCCGGACGAACCAAGCTCAAGAGCCCGTCACTCCCCTGCCTCGCGCGCACGCGCACAACGATTACCGGCACGCGCGGCCGCTGCTCGATGCGCTGGATCACGGCTTTTGCAGCGTCGAGGCCGATATCTTTCTCGTTGATGGCGAGCTGCTCGTCGCGCACAACATTGAGGACGTGACGCCCGAGCGCACGCTGCGCTCTCTCTATCTGGAATCCCTGAGCGCGCGCGTCGAAGCAAATCATGGAAGTGTTTATCCAAATGCGAACTCGGACGCAAACTCGGACGCGAACACAGTTGAGGGACATGGCGACGGACGAGACACCGAAACGAGCGCTTACGAGTTCACGCTTCTCATCGACATCAAGAGCGAGGGGGCAAGCACGTATGCAGCCCTGCGCGTTGAGCTTGAAGAATATCGAAACATGCTGACGAAGTATCGCGACGGCGCCGTCGAACGTGGCGCGGTCACTGTGATACTTTCCGGAGACCGCCCGCGTGAGATCCTCGAATCCGAACCGGTGCGCCTCTGCGCGATCGACGGACGCCTCGCCGACCTGGAAGGAAACGCCCCCGCTTCATTAATCCCGCTGGTCAGCCAGAACTGGCGCGACGTTTTCAAATGGCGCGGTCGAGGCCCCATGCCTGAAGCGGAACGCGAAAAATTGCGCGCCTACGCCGACCGGGCCCATGCCCAGGGCCGCCGCCTGCGCTTCTGGGCCACGCCCGCTCGCGAGACCGTCTGGAGCGAACAGCTCGACGCCGGCGTGGATTTAGTTAATACGGATCACTTGGCGTGGCTGAGAGATTTTCTGCTCGCCCAATAGTTACTACAATCAAGCAAAACCGGAACCGGGCAAAGAAAGTCACATCGCTAATCCGCCATCGACATGCAGGACCGTACCGGTGATGTATGCCGCGGCGGGCGAGGCAAGGAACGCGACAGCTTCGGCGACATCCTCGGGCGTGCCGAAGCGCGCCAGCGGGATCGCTTCGAGAACTTTCGCCTGGCCCGATTCGGGCAGTTCGGCCGTCATATCGGTTTCGACGTAACCGGGCGCAATAGCGTTGACCGTAATGCCGCGCGAGCCGATCTCCTTGGCCAGCGATTTGGTCAGGCCGATCAGGCCGGCCTTGGCCGCCGAGTAATTCGACTGCCCCGGATTGCCCATAACCCCGGCGACCGAACTGATATTGATGATGCGTCCGGCGCGGCGTTTCATCATCGGCCGGATCGCGGCGCGCGAGAGGAAGAACGGGCCATCAAGATTTGTCGCCAGTACGTCGGTCCAATCGGCATCTTTGAGCCGCATGATGAGGTTGTCGCGCGTGATGCCCGCGTTGTTGACAAGGATATCGAGCCGGCCGTGACGCGCGACGATATCTTTGATGAGCGCGGTGCAGGCCTCGGCGCTCGCCTGATCGCAGGCGACGCCCTCAACTGAAATATCCCCCCCTCCCGGGGTGCCTGAGGAACCCGCGCCAAATGCACCCGCGGCCGAAGCGATCTCCTCGGCTGCGGCGCTGGCGGATTCGGCCGAACGCGATGTGATGACGACCTTCGCGCCCGATGCGGCGAGCCGCGCGGCGATCGCCCGGCCGATCCCTCGCGAGCCGCCGGTGACCAGTGCGACCTGTCCCTCAAGATTACCTTCCATCGCCCCGACCTCCTGCCTGACCTGCTTCAATATATGGGGCTCGGCCGTCTGCGAAGCCCCAAACGGAAGACCTCTGAGATTTTCGCTATTCTCCGCGAACTTGCACGAACGAATTGAGCATTGAGAAAGCCCGCACGGGTGGCGCGGGCTTCTCGGAAAATCGATCTGTTCTGACGTGCGTTCAAAGTTGCCGGGGCGGCTTTATTCGCTTTTCTCTTCGGCGGCCGTTTCGGCTGGGGCTTCCGCCGGAGCTTCGGGTTCGGCGGCGGCCTCAACGGGAGGCGCTTCGGGCTCCGGGGTGGCGGCAGCTTGAGGAGCCTGTGCGCCCGGAACGGCGACCATCGTGCCGCGATCCAGACGTTTGCGGCGCGTCTCGGAGAGGCGGGCCTTCTTCCCGGTCAGATCCCGGAGGTAATAAAGCTTCGAGCGGCGCACATGCCCCTGGCGAAGAACCGTAATGGAATCAACGCGGGGCGAATGGAGGGGGAAAATCCGCTCCATACTAACGCCGTGCGAGGTGCGGCGGACGGTAAACGTCGCGTTCAGGCCGCCGCCCCTGCGCGCAATGCAGAGGCCCTCGAAATTCTGGATACGTTCTTTGTCTCCCTCGACGATACGCACCGCGACGCGAAGCCTATCCCCAGCTCGGAAGTCGACCACTTCGGTCTTCAGATGCTCTTTGGAAATTTCTTCCAGTAAATTGCTCACGGTGAGTCCCTTCTCAACGGTCCTTCAAGGCCCGATTGAACGTCGGATCATAATCGCGCTGGGGGGATATATCAAGCCTTGATTTCGGCGCGTTTCGGGCGAGAATGGGATGAGCGGGGACCGAGGCGCACGTTGACAAGCTGCTCTCGGCGATATACGCTTTGAGTGGCTGCGGATCATTATGAATGCTTGACTTACCGGCATTCGAGACACGGCACCGCAGGACCGCTCCCCAATGCTTTGGCTCAAGGCTGCTCGCATGCCCGAACGGTACAGTAATCAGCATGGGTTTCTGCGCGCGCGCAGAGCCCCGAATCGCGGCTTCTCGCTCATCGAGAGTCTGACGGTTATGGCCATCATGATGATCGTCGCCACCATCGGGTTTTCGGCTTTCCAGATTTTCGATTCCGAGCAGACCGCGGCGAAAACCGCCAAGCGGTTCAGCCATGCGCTCTCGACCGCACAGGGTTTTGCCATCGAGCAGAATGGATTCTTTCGGGTCGTGCTCGATTTGGAGAACACGGTCTTCTGGATCGATGAAATTCCCGATCCAGCGCTCGTGCCCAACGTCCTTGTCGATCAGACTATCGTCATCCGGCCCAAGATTATTTCGCCCGAGGACGTCGGCAAGCTGGTCACGGTCGAAGGCGTGCTGGATAGCGGCGGCGGCGCGCTCCAGACGTCGGGCTTTCAGAATTTTATTTTCGGCCCAGATGGCGGCGCGGATAGGGATACGCGGGTTTTCTTCTTTCGCACGCGGGACGACCCGACGAGCGATCGCAATATTTTCACCGTTCGGCTCTACGGGCCGACCGGAAGCAACGAAGTCTTCGAGCGGCAAAGGATTTAAGCGGACCGAAGGACCGCATCGTTAAAGTCATGAACCGATCAAGGAAAGATCACCGGGCCCGATCCCAGTGGACAGCAGGTCGTGCTTCCATCGCGGGACGGCGCACGCGAGCGGACTTGCCAGGCCTGACGATTCTCGAAGTCCTCGTGGGCATCTCGATCCTGCTGGTCGGCATCCTGTCCTTAATGACTTTCTTTCCGGCGATCCTGCGCGCGAATGAACGCGCCGAACTGCGAACGATCGGCGGCGGTCTCGCGCTGATGAAGATCGAGGAGCTCCGACGCGACGACGACCTGAACGACCAGTTGATCGAATCGATCCGAAACCTCACCGCGCCGACCCCGGCCATAACGTTTCCGCACGAGCCCCGGCTCGCCTACCGATTCAGCGGGGTGACCGCGCTTTACACGGCGGGGATCACCGATCCGGACGACTCGCGTGACGACCCCGGGATCGCGAGAGTCATCATCCAGGAGAGCCCGAACTTCCGCGCAAATCCGTCGATCCTGGATGAATATCGATTTCAATAATGCACAGAAGAATTAACAGCCCCCACCAAGGCGGCCCGCCTGGAAAACGGCTCGCAGTCCGCGCGCGAAACTCCGCAATGGACGGCTTCACGCTTATCGAGGTCATCGTCGCGATGGCGATCGCGGTGACGTTTCTGACGGGCGTTTATATGAGCTTCATCGACGTCGTCCGCATGGCCGACCGCACCGAGGCTCGCGTCGAGGCTCTGCGCAGTTCGCGCGCGGCGCTCTCGATCATGAAAGACGAGCTCAAGGCCATCGGCCGATCGGGCGCGGAGTTCTTGCTGATCGGCGTGTCAAACTCCGCGGGGTTCGGCGATGCGATTGATAACGACCTGGACGGCGCGACCGACGAAGAGACCATCGACGGACGCGACAACGACGGCGATTGGACCGCCGCGAATGACCTGCACATGCAGATCGGGACGGTCGATCCCGTCTTCGAGCGATACCTCTTCACGAACGCCGGGCCCTACGGAGCGCGACTCCTGGGCCAGGCCGATGACCTTGGGGATACGAAGGTTGATGAGGATGTCGTCTTCGGGCGCGATTCCATTGTGTTTCGCGTTTTCCCGTCAACGACGGCGACGAATATCCAGTCGCGAACCATCGCCTACATTGTGGACACGTTCGACGGGCGGCCCAACGTTCTCATCCGCCAGGTGCGGACCGAGTTCACCGACCAGCCGGCCGAAACGACGACCGCGCCGCTGGCCTTCGGCGTGCTCGGTCTCGATATGCTTTTCTGGGATCCGAACGCCATCACGATTTTCACCACTCTGCGCGCCGGGCGGCCCTACTGGGTGGAGCAGTGGAATTCGTTCCTCGTCCCGACCTTTGACCCGCCGCGGCTCCCCCTGCCTGCCAGTATATTCGTCCGCGTGACCGTCTATGCAGACGAGCGCCCCATCGGGCTCTATGCCGATGGCGATGAAGTTAAGACCCTGTTCCTCCAGACGATCGTGAACGTCGAGGACACCATTGGCGACGCGCTCTATCCGAGGCCTATCTTATGATCCGCAAGACTAAACACTCCGCTCGGGGATTCGACGCTCGCGGCTCGGCCTCGCTCATCGTGCTCGTCATCCTCATGGTGATGAGCCTGATCGCGATCACTCTGACCTACCTTGCGCAGACCGAGACCTATTCGTCACGCAATTGGCAGGAAGGACTCCAGACGCGGATAGCCGTCTTCACGGGGCTTGATGAAGGCGGCGGCGGGGTCATCCCCCCGATTGGCCCCCGCGATGAAGATGGCGCCGCAAGAAATTATGGGGCGCGCCCGATAAAGATGCAGCTCACCGTCGACGAACTCTTTGATCTGGAGCCCATCGCCCCGCCGGACGCCGAAGGCGAAGAGGCTGATGGAGATTCCGCCGCAGTAGCAGCAGCGGGCGCGGCGATTCCGTACGCGTCACGAGCACAATTTGACGTGACCCACCTCACGCAAACGAAGACCGAAGACGAAGAGCCGAACGCCGAACAAGACCGCGCCGAAGGCCGCAACGGGGGACAGATGTGGCCCTGGAAGGTCCGTAATAATTTGGGCGCGCACATGGTTGAAGACGAATCGGCGAAGATCAACATCAATGCCATCGTCCCCTCGCCCGAGATCCTTGCGGCTCGGACCGTGACGGGTTTTGGGGCCGACAACTGGGCAAGCAACTTCGAAGACACCTTCGGCGCCGAAGCACACGTCCCGCCCGCCGCGTTGACCGAAGACGATCTGGCCGCGTTTATCGCGACCTCGCTGGAGCTTCGGGGCCTCGGAGCCGAAGTCTCGCCCGCAACCCTGGCTCGCGCGATTGTGGCGCGGCGATATGGTCCGGACGAACAGCCGGGCGCGGCGACCATCGACGATAACGCGAACTCCGGCCAGGCCAACCCTGGAGAAGACGGTGTCGATAATGACGGCGATTACTTCATCGACAACATCGAGGAATCGGTTCTCGGGACGGGTTTTGATGGCGTGGATAACAACCGGGACGGGCGCATCGACGAGGCCGAAGAGAGCATCAACGACGACGGCATCGACAACGATGGCGACGGACGCATCGACGACGATGAGGAAGCCGTCGACGAGGCGGCCGAGTTCGATCCCGATATCCGTGTCAACCCGGCCGGCGATGATCAACCTTATGCGAGGATCGAGGATCTGCTGACGATCCCTGGAATGAGCCGCGATGTCTTCGACCTGATTGCCCCGAACCTGACGGTCTTTTCGGTATCGCGCCGTGGATACGCCTCGCCGATCGAAAGCGACACCGGATACGCGCAGATCGACCCAAACACGGCAACCGCCGAGGATATTTTCGACGCCCTGACCGCCCGCTACCGTGAATTACCCGAAGAGCTCCTTGGCCAGTTCACGGTCAACATCATCGACCGGCGCGATCCGGACAGCGAACCCACCGAGGCATACCTGGGCTCTGCAAGCGCGGAACCCTACGTCGGCCTTGAGATGACGCCCTACATCAGCGAAGTCTACGCGAACGCCTCGACAGACGAGGCAGACGGCGACGACGGGCAGTATTTCGAGATCGTCAATCCGCACAACGAACTTTCATTCGACCTCACCGGATGGCGGATCGAGGGCGCGGGCGTGACCGTCTGGCTCAGCGGCGATCTGAACCCGGGCGACATCCTTCTTGTCACCGACGATTACGACGAGTCCAACGATCCGGATCCCGAAGACGATCCCGGGTTCGGATCTCTTTACGACATCTTCGGCGTTGCGGCAAACGGGATGACCAATCGCATCCAGGTCGCCGCGCTGATGAACCTGAGTGATTTCTCCGGCAAGCTGACGCTCTACGATAAGGATGACGCGGCAGTCGATGAATTCGCATGGACCGGCGCCGCGCGCTTCGGGCATCCCTGGTCCTTCCAAAGGCTCGATCCGCGTCGTCGCAATTCGATGCGGCCGCGCATGGCGACGCCGTTGATGCTGAACACCGGATCGCCCCGGCCATGCACAGACGACTCCGGGACGCGCCTGCAGGACGTCGGCGAGCAACTCCACAACCAGCCCTTCAATTCACCGCTCGAACTCCTGCTTGTCTCGACGGCGTATGTCACGCCGGCGGCGCTGGAAATCAGGAGCGAATACGAGCCAATCCAGATCGAGCAGTGGTGCTGGCAATACCCGACGCTCGAAGGCGGGAGCCGAGATGAATTGGCGAACTTGAGCGTCGATGTCGTCGATCTGTTTATGCCCGGAGTCCCGACGAGCGGCGGCCGGGAACGAGCCCGCACGATGATGCTTGCCCGCATCGCCGACGCCCCCGCAGGCGAGCTCGATGAGGAGTTGGGCAAGATCGAGATTGAGATGGAATGGCGCGGCCAGCTTGCCGCAACGCGTCCCGCCTATGGCCGGATCAATCTCAACTCCGCCTCTCCTGCGGTCGTCGCGGCGCTCCCGGGTGTTGAGCTGCCCTTCGCCTGGCGAATCGATGCCCTGCGTAATGCGTGGCTCACCGGGCAACCAGCCGAAGACATTCTGGCGCAAGGACCGCAAATCCCGAACGAAGCCGAAGCCCGCAAACGATTCCTCGCCAACTGGTATCGCGCCATCCCACCCTCGGCGCCGAGCCGGTGGCGTGGCCTTTCCGAATTCCTCCTCGATGAAGACCTCTGGGACGATGCACCGCTGATCGAGAGGATCTCGAAGTCCAACCCGTTCTCCCGCCTCGTTACGTTCCATACGCTGAGCTTCAAAGTCACCAGTGAAACCACCTCGCCCAAGGCGGCGAATAAGAACCGGAGAACAAGGACGATGCGTTCGCAAAGGCTGGTCGCAGCCGATCGAGGTCGAATCGAGACCTTCGGTTTCCACTACGTCTTTGCGCCGGTCTCGCCCGAGAACGATCCCGATCTGCGTTTCGCGTCGCTCGATTCGAGCAATCGAGACATCGCTTCAAATATGATCGCCAGAGCCGAGGCCCAGGCGCTCGCCGTCATCCAGATGCTCGAAGCCGAACGCGACGCCCAGGCGAATCTGCGTGATTACACATCACCGACCGCGCAAGCCGGAGAGCAGCCCCCGACGCGTCGGTCGTTCGATATAAATTCAAGCCACAATTAAGGCCGTAAGAAAGCCGCAATTAGCGCGCGGGTGACTGCCTATTCGCCTTCGTCGGCGAGCGAATAGAGTTTGCAGAAACTCTCTTTGCTCCCCGCGACCAGGCGAGCGCCATCGAACGAAAGCGCAACGGCGTAGATCCCTTTGCGCGAGCGACGTATCTGCGGCCCGGCCTCAAGATCGGGAAAGCTATAAATGAATATCTGGTCGTCGCGTCCTCCGCTGGCCAGCCGTTTACCGTCGCCCCCCACATGCACTGTGGAAACATCGTCCAGGTGATCTTCGAGCAGCCCCTTTTGATCTCCGGATGCGACATCCCACACTCGCACTGTCATGTCCTTCCCGCCCGAAACCAGCCATTGTCCATCCGGAGAAACGACCAGCGAGTTTACGCTGCGATCGTGCCCCATCAGCTTCTTCACGATCTGACCTGTCTCGACATCCCAGACAAAGATTCCCTCTTCCTTGCCTCCTGAGAAGATCGTCGTTCCATCCGCGCTGATCGCAACGGCGAGCACCGCGCGTTCGTGTCCGTCCAACATTCTGGGATTCTTAACGTCGCCCAGATTGTGAACGACGACCTTGGCATCGTCACCAACGGAGACCATGAAAGTCATCGCCCGATTGACGGCAATATCGTTAACCTCGTCGTCGTGAGCGAAAATGTTTTCCAGATTCCTGCCCGTCTCGACGTCCCAGATGGCGATGGATTTGTCTTTGGACGCCGAGGCAAGCCGCTTGCCGTCGGAGAAGAAGATGACGCGGTTGATGCGACCTTCGTGAAGCTTGAGCTCGCGGACGCTTTCGCCGCTTTCTGCGTCATAGATAAGGATAAGCTCGTCGTCGCTGCCCGATGCGATATACTTTCCGTCCGGGCTGATATCGACCGTGCGAATCGAATCGTGATGCCCCTTGAGCAGTTTGATTGGTTTCGCGCCGCCCGAGCAGCCCGATATGAGGGCAGATAGAGTGAATGCGAATCCTAACGATAATAAGGCTGCTTTGTTCATGCGCTTGGACTGAACTCCTGTTGTTAATTCCCGGTGACGGGACGCCCACTGTTATTTATCCGGGCGACGAATCGATACCGATCTTCACCCGGTCGGGCGCGAATTTCAACACCGCAACATGAGCGGCGATCATCGAGCGAATCAGAATCGGAATATATGATGGCGTTTCCACGACCCGAGAAGATTGAATTCTGCACCGATGACACGATCGGGCCGATGCTCGCCGAGTTGGATTCGATAGCTGAGCGTAGCCGCGTCCGGTACAAGCGGTCTCTCATCGGTCACTCAAGAGCGCGCCGCGAGGTGTGGGGCCTTGATATTGGGGGAAACGGGACCGCAGGGAATGACGGTGATGACGCGCGCAAGGTCAGCATCACATCCGGAGCGCACGCGGATGAACCCGTCGGACCGATCACGGCCTTCGCTCTCGCCCGGTTTCTCCTGGCCACTGACGCCGGGAATTTCCTCGCCGCAACTCATCGTTTTCTGATTTGCCCGCAGGTCAACCCCGATGGGGCCGAAGCGAACCAGCGGTGGTTCGCCGATCCCCCGGATGCCACGACCTACTTTATG
>JAJFLK010000106.1 GCA_021772735.1 Candidatus Sumerlaeota bacterium
GCGCCGGCGGATCGAGCCCGGGGCGATATCGCGCCGTGGCCGTGCACACCGGGCTATCGGCTTCCGAAGATTCGACCCTCGACGAGGACAACCCGTGGTCGAGGCGCCTTGAAGCGGATCAAGTCATCTCGACCGTGCCGCTGCCCGTCCTGCTGCGTGAGCTCTTGCCGCCCATCCCGGAGCTGGCCGAGGCGCGCGCGGCCGCCGGAGCACTGACTTACCTCAATATGGTTTTTGTTCTCGTGATCGTGGGCCGCAAGGTGATCTCGGGCGATAACTGGCTTTATTTCCCCGAGCCGGATTTCATCTTCAATCGCGCTTACGAAGCCGCGACATTCGACCCCGCGATGGGCTCTGAAGATCGCAGCGTGCTCTGCGTCGAGCTGACCAGCCGTCCCGGCGAGAGTCCCGAATGCGAGGATGACGACGCACTCATCGAACAGACCGTTCGGCAACTGGAATCTACGGGATTGTTCAAGGCTTCGGAAGTCGAGGAAACGCACGTCGTGCGTCTCAAATACGGTTACCCTCTTTACTCGCTCGACTACCACGCAAGGCTCGAAAAGATTTTCGATGGGCTGAGGTGTGTGGGCAACCTGATCACCTCGGGGCGCCAGGGGCTTTTCAATCACAACAACACAGACCATTCAATTTACATGGGCCTGAAATCCGCCGATGCGATCCTTGCCGAGCCGGGCGACGGCGCCGCGGCCATGCCCGCGGGCCGGTGGTACGACACGGCCGATGAGTTCAAGCATTTCCGAATTGTAGATTGATCACGAACGCGGTCAGAGCGAAATCATCTCGCCGATGAGAGATTGGAATCGGCGAATTACGAGCGGTTCGCCTCCGGGCGGCCCCGGCGTGACAACGGCTTCAAAGCGGCGCATCAGGTTCGCTGCGTCCGTGGAATCATCAGGCAGCGAAGCGTCGAGCACGGCGATAAGCTGTCCGCCGCGCAGCCGGAAGACGGCGCCTGTGATCGTGGGATCTGCGCAGACGAGCGGTCCTTCGGAGTACTCGAGCAGACTGGCCGCGTTTAGTTTTGCGAAAATATCAGACACGAAATCGCCGGGTTCAATCTCGCCACCAGGCTCCGAAACGAGTGAGACGACCGAGGCGATCTCTTCGACTGATGCAGACGACGGTGACAATCCGGGTAAAGCCGCCGCACCGACCAGCGCGCTGACCGACGCACCAGTGGCCTCGGCGGCCGGACCCGCAGCCATGTCGTTGATCATGCTGTTTGCGAAGACGTATGCGGAGCGTTCCTGGTCTTCGTAAATACCTGAAACTCGCCGATTGGCCCAGCGGATTGCCGCCGCGATGGCTCCCGCGAGCGCCCCTAAGATCAATAATTTGACAACCATAATCCGCACTCCGCTGCCGCGCGCGCGGCTGGTATCGCCGCCATTTCGGTGCGCGACGCCCCACGTAAGCTTATCGGAGAGATGGCGCATCGAATGAAGCGGAGATAGAGAAGTGAATCAGGGGAAAATGGGGAGGCGCGGAAGACGGGGATGAAGAATTAAGGTTCACGCAAAGACGCGAAGACGCAAAGAATCGGGGAAACGGACGCTTCTCTATTTACGGAGGTAGCCGAGGGCTTCGAGTTGCCTGATGAGCACGGGGTCCAGCTCGGCGCCCGGCTCACCTTCGTCGGCGTGGATCGCTTCCAGGGCCTTGACGATCTCGCCTGACTCAAAGTAGCGCTCGTTCATCATGTCGACGATCGCGTCCAATTCAGTCGCAACCTTCGGAAATCGATTCATGACATCGACGGTGCCACGGGGGTCGGCATTGAGGTCGTAGAGCGTCCGCGCGTCGTCGGCCATGGAGCGAATCAGATGCCAACGGTCGGTCGTGACGCTGCGCCAGACGTTGTTGCGAGCGAAAGAAAATGAAGAGCGCGATCTGGGCTCTTGAGCGTTGTCCGGCGTGCCATCGGGAGAACTATTTATCAGCGGCGCCAGGCTGCTCCCGTCATAGTTTTCAGGCAGCGGGATGCGTGCGAAGTCGAGCACCGTCGCGGCGATGTCGAGATTGCGCACCAGCCGATCGCTCCGCGGGTTCGCCTTGCCCGAGCCGGTGTAGATGAGCAGCGGGATGTGGAGCATTTCGATCTCGAGTGTGATGCCGTGGCCCATGCCGCCATGGTCCATGAACTCCTCGCCGTGATCCGAAGTGGCGACGAGGATCGTATTCTCGGCGAGTCCCCGAGCCTCGATCGACGACCAGAGATCTTCGAGCAGACTGTCGTTGTATCGAATCTCCGCGTTGTAAAGCCCCTTCATGTATTCGAGATCTTTGGGGGTGGGCGCCAGCACACCGTGCGGAACGCCGTTTGTGTATTTGTACTCGCCGCGCACTGTGACAAATTGCTCCTCAAGTTCGGGCGGCGGGCGATACGGATGGTGCGGTTCCATATAATGCAGGTAGGCGAAGAACGGCCGTCCGGTATTGGGCTCGCCACTATTCTTTTCCTCGCCCTGGCGTGAACCGGACCTCGAATCGAGCCACTTGGCGAAGCGGGTGTTCACCCCGGCGCCGTCGGCGGCCTCTTCGGGCTCGGGGATGCCGGGGATGAATTCTGCCGAATCGAAACCCTGGAAGAAGCCCGAGGTCGGGTGATGATGCGGATTGGTGAAGACTGCGAAGGTCTCGAAGCCGGCGTCTCTGAAGACCTCGGCCAGGGTGTTGTTTTCTTCGGCCAGGATTCGGACCTCTTCCATCACGCGCTGGCGGGTTTCGTTCAGGCCCGGCACGGGCTCGAAGAATCGATTGGCGAGCATGGGGGGAAAGTATCGCCCGGTCAGGAACGTCGCCGTCGAGGCGAGCGTGTGCGGGGCCTGGGCCCAGGCGTTCTCAAAAAAGGTTCCCTCGTTTGCCAGTCTCGCGAGGAAGGGCGATGTCGACCGGTCGCTGCCGCCGGGCTCGATGTGGTCAAACCTCAGCGTATCGATCATAACGATCACGACATTGGGCGGTGGTTCCGATTCATTCGCCTCTTCTGGGCCCGGCGAGCTACAGCCGATCGCCATGGCGAGCGCCGCGAGCGTTGCGATCATTGCGTTCCGGATGGGTGTGGGATGATTGGTCATCGTCTGCTCGAATCCGAGAAGTTATGGGCTCGCAGGGATTCGCCACTTATCGGAAAGCACAAGTCCGGACGC
>JAJFLK010000107.1 GCA_021772735.1 Candidatus Sumerlaeota bacterium
AACCCGTAGGTTCCGAACCCCGCGTTATTGATCAACACGCCGACCTCGACGCCCTTCTCGTCGAGCGCCGCCTTGATGCCTTGTTCGCAATCGGGCGCGGCTAAATCCATGGCAAGGACATGCGCGGTGATTGAGTGATCGGCTTCGAGCTTCGCGGCAAGCTCGCGCAGTTTGTCCTCGCGCCGGGCGACGAGCACGACGTCCAGGCCTTCGGCTGCCATGCGCCGGGCGAACTCCGCGCCGATGCCGCTCGATGCTCCGGTTACCAACGCGGCGTCACCATAGCGTGCTTTGAGATTATGTGTTTGGGCCATGAGCGATTCTCCGATGGCGGCTTCGTTCAAGTCCGCCGGGGTTAAAGTGATACTTGAAGTGCGCGGATTCTGCTCTGCGCTACTCCGCGAAAACTGGAGGACGCTTCTCGGCCCAGGGTCGCGCCTGTTCAAGCTGGCCGGCGAGGCGGAACAGTGTATCCTCTTCGCCTAAACGAGCGACGAAGTGCGTTCCGATCGGCAGGCCGCCCGCGCTCCAGTGCAGCGGCACACTCATCGCCGGCTGCCCGGTCGCATTGAAGATCGGCGTGAACGGAACGAACTGCCCGGCCCGCGCCATCGGATACATCGGACTTCTCCCATCGAGGTCGAACGTCCCGAGCGCCAATGGCGGCTCAGCGAGCGTCGGGGTCAGGATGATGTCGCAGTCGTTCATGAACAGCGCGATTTGCCGGGCGACCGATTGGAGCCGCTCCACCGCCTGAAGATACTGCGGCCCAGTCGTTGCATGGCCCATCTGATAGAGCGCCCACGTGCAAGGTTCGAAATCCGCCGCGGTCGCCTTCTTGCCTGCTAATCCAGCGAAAGTGTCCATCGTCTGGGCCATCCCGACGGCCCAGAGCGTCATCCAGGCCTGAGCCATCGCGCCGCCGTCCAATTCGGGTCCGTCTTCGGCAACGTCATGCCCCAGTTTCTCGCAGAGTTTGGCCGCGTCATGCACGGCCTTGAGGCATTCTTCATGAACCGGCACGCCGGTCGCAGCCTTTGTTGTGAAAGCGATACGCAACCGTCCGGGATCGGCGCCGACCTCCTCGGCATAGGGGCGCATTTTGGGCGGCGGGCAATAAGGATCGCCCGGATCGTATCCCTCGGTCGCATCGAGCAACGCCGCGCTGTCGCGCACGGTCCGGGTGACAGCGTGTTCGCATACGAGCCCACTCATCGAGTCGCCAATCGCGGGGCCCAGCGGATTGCGCCCGCGCGTGGGTTTCAATCCAAAAATCCCGCAACACGAAGCGGGAATCCGGATCGAGCCGCCGCCGTCGTTCGCGTGCGCCATCGGGACCGCTCCGGCCGCGACCATCGTCGCCGAGCCGCCCGAAGAGCCTCCCGTAATCCGCTCGGTGTTCCAGGCGTTTTTTGCGGGACCGAGCAGCTCCGGTTCGGTCGTGCATAGGATGCCCAGCTCCGGGGTGTTGGTTTTGCCGATCGTGATAAGCCCGGCTCGCTTGTGGCGCTTGACCAGCTCGGCGTCAAAATCAGGAACCCAATCCTTTGTCAGGCGGCAGCCGTTCGTCATCCGGACGCCAGCATAACAGGCCTGGAGATCTTTGAGAAGGAACGGCACGCCGGTGAACGGCCCTTCGGGCAGCGGCCCCTCGGCGGCCTCGCGCGCAAGGTCGTACATCTCGTGCACCACACCGTTGAGCTGAGGGTTGACCTGCTCGATCCGTTTGATCGCGGCCTCAAGCAATTCGATCGGCTTGACCTGTTTTGCCCGCACCTGCTCGGCCAGCGCGGTCGCGTCCTGGAATGTCGCGGTCGTCATGTTTGAGCCCCCGGTCGTGCGGTACGTGAACGATTAAAATTGCGGCGCGCGATTAATCAGCTTCTTCGGCGAAGAGCTTATCGCGGTCCAGCTTCTTGATCAGCATGACGGCATCCCCCAGCGTCGTCCCAGCGGGCAGTTCCTTTGCGGCCTCGCTCCAGGGCAACGCCTCGGGCAGGTCGCCTTCGAGCACGAGCATCTGTGCGCACTTGGCGCCCGAAGCGGGCAGGAACGGCGCAAGCAAGGTGGCCAGGCCCCTGACCGTCTGAAGCGCGACGTTGATCGTCGTCGCCGCGTCGGCTCGCGTCGCTTCATTCTTGACGGTCTTCCAGGGCTTTTTGTCGTCCATGTACTTGTTTGCCGAACGGGCCAGCCCCATCGCCTCGCCCAGCGCCGCCTTGAAATGGAACGCTTCGAGCTGCGCCGCGGTCCGGTCCGCCGCCGCCTGAATCTCGGCAAGCTGCGCCAGATCGACGTCGCCTCGTTCGCCGACCCCAGGCACCTTGCCTTCGAAATGCCGGTGCGCCTGGCTCATCGTCCGGTTGACGAAATTCCCAAACGCGGCCAATAGCTCGGAATTGTTCCGGTTGATGAGATCATCAAAGTCGAACGCCGTCCTCGCGCTTTCCGGCGCGATCGCCGTCAGGTAATACCGCAGCGGATCGGCGTCGAACGTTTGGAGGAAATCCTCGATCCACACGGCAGTGCCCCGGCTCTTGGATACTTTCGTCTCGTCCTTGCCCGGGAACTTGATGTTCAGGAAGTGGTTCACGATCACCTGCCAGGGCAATTGATAGCTGCCTTCGGCCAGCATCATCGCCGGCCAGGTGAGCGTGTGGAAAATCGTATTGTCCTCGCCGACAAAGTGGACGATACGGCAATCGGGATCTTTGAACCACCGCGCATAATTCGTCGCGTCGCCTTCGGTCCGCGCGCAGAGGTTCGCGGTGAAAGAAACGTATCCAATCGGCGCGTCGAACCAGACATAGAGAGCCTTGCCCTTTGCGTCGGGATCGTCCAGCGGCACCGGGACGCCCCATTCCAGATCGCGCGTCATGGCGCGCTCAGGCAGGCCTGATTTGATCTGACCGAGCGAGAAATTCAGGACCATCTCTCGCCAGGCAGGGTTCTCGTCGCTGGCCTGGCGCTTGGATTCGAGCCACTCGCGCAATCGATCCTCGAATTCATCGAGGCGCAGGTGCCAGTGCGTCGTCTCGCGCGGCTCGGGTTTGGTCCCGGTGATCGTGCTCTCCGGGTCGATCAGCTCCATCGGATCGATCGCGTTCCCGCACGCCTCGCATTGATCGCCGTAGGCCTCGGCATAGCCGCACACCGAGCCATCTTCTTTCTTGTGATAGCACGTGCCCTTGACGAATCGATCCGGCAGGAACTGATTGGCTTCGGCATCGTAGAGCTGCGTCGAAGTCTTCTTTGTGAAATAGCCCTTCTCGTGAATGGTGAGGAAAAACTCCTGGCAGATCCGGTTGTGTTGCTCGACGAAATCGGGCTGATGCGTTCCGCCATAAACGTCGAACTCGATTCCCAATCCGGCGAAGTCGCGCGCCTGGCTGGCGTTGTAGTATGCCGTCAATTCTTCGGGCGTCTTACCCTCTTTGCGCGCAGCGATCAGGGCCGTCACGCCATTGTCGTCGCTGCCGCACACGAATCGGACATCATCGCCGCACGCGCGCCGATACCTCACCCACGTATCCGCCGGGAGGTATGCCCCGGCAATATGGCCCACATGCAGCCGGCCGTTCGAATACGGCAGACCGGCGGTGATGAGATATCGTTTATTTGTCATGCGGGCTTATTTCTGAATGGTGTTCAAAAGGGCAATTCATCAGCGCGCGGTCGGGCGGAACGTATCAGCCGCGCGCCCGGCGGTCAATCCCGCCAATGTGCCTCGCCGATTCGAGGTTGCCGCCTTAAACTTGCAGGGGCAGCGACCAATCCGCTGGTCCGCGCGGCGCACCCGATGCTATAAGAAGCCCAAGCGCAATGCCAACCAGCTCTTCACCTTCTGTTTCCATGACGCCCTCGAAGCCCATAACGCCATCAATGCCGCCATCGCCGCCCATACCTCCAGGATTTCCCGGCGGCGCAGACGGCGCGCGGGTCGTACCATATTTGAAGACGGCCGTGCCCGGTCCTGAATCGCTCCGCATGGCTGCTCGCCTCGCCCGGCTCGAATCGCCTGACACGACCTGCTTCTCTGACGATTTCCCCATCTTCTGGCATCGTGCCTCTGGCTCAACGGTCGAGGATGTTGACGGTAATCGATACATCGATATGAACGCGGGGTTCGGAGTCGCGGCCGTCGGTCATTCCCACGCGGGCGTCGTCGCCGCCATCGCGGCCCAAAGCACGACGCTCGTGCATGCCATGGGCGACGTCCATCCGAGCGATGTTAAGCTGCGTCTGTGCGAGGCGCTCGCCGAGATCGCGCCCGGACCCGGCAAATGGAAGATGATCTTCGGTGTCACGGGCAGCGATTCGGTCGAGGCCGCGATCAAAACCGCCGCCCTCGCGACTGGGCGATCCGGGGTGGTTACATTCGAAGGCGGCTATCACGGCGTGACGCTCGGCGCGTTGGCCGTTACGGCCTGGCCGAAATCTCGCCTTGGCTTCGAGCCGTTCATCTCGGACACGGCGCTTAAGCTCCCCTTCCCCGGATTGAATGTCGGCGAGTCCGGATCAAGCTCAGCCAGCCATACGGCCGAATCGGTTTTGGAACAAGTCCGTGCGACCCTCACCAACCCGCCCCCCGGCAAGCCACGCATCGGAGCGATCCTTATCGAGCCGACGCTGGGCCGAGGCGGGATTGTCCGCGCCGCTCCCGAATTTCTTTGCGGCCTGCGCCGCATCGCGGACGAGACCGGGACGCTTCTCATCTTCGACGAGATCTACACCGGCATGGGGCGCACGGGCCGTTGGTTCGCGTGCGAGCACGATGACGTCGTGCCGGACCTGCTGCTCATCGGCAAGGCACTGGGCGGTGGAATGCCGATATCGGTCTGCATGGGACGCGCCGAGGTGATCGATGCCTGGGGCCGCAGCACCGGAGAAGCCCGCCATACCTCGACGTTTCTCGGTCATCCCCTGGCGTGCGCATCGGCGTTGGCCGTGATCGACGCAATACGCGAGGAAGGTTTATTGCATCGTGCACGGACGAACGGCGAGTGTCTGCTCGCCCTGTTGCGCGAGCAACTCGGCGGAGATGATGAGAATCGAAAATCCTTGGCCGAGATACGAGGTCACGGGATGATGGTCGGCATTGAGCTGCGCAATCCCGAGACGGGCGAGCCCGATGGCGCCATGGCGTGGGCGGTTGTCGTCGAGGCGCTCCACCGTGGCCTGATCGCGCTGGTTTCCGGCATTCAGGGCCATGTTCTCTCGCTCACGCCGCCGCTCGATATGGAGACCGAGCAAATCGAGCGTGCCGTGTCCATTCTTGTCGAGGCCTTCGATGCGGCCCAATCCCGGAGGGATGCTTGAGGCAAAGCTAGCTAAGAGGAATGCGTAACATGGAAGAACGTTTTAGTGTCGCCTATTGCGGTGACGTAGTGAAGGCAAGCCTTATCGGATTTGTGGCAATGTCGCTGCCCCTATTAATTTTGTTCGGCCTTGCGCTCTATTCTGATGACCAACGCTATCGAGACCTCTCGTTGATCACATTGATTTTCATGATTCCCGCATTGGCAGGGATGTGGGGCCACTCGAAGATCCACAAGATTGACTTTGCGTC
>JAJFLK010000108.1 GCA_021772735.1 Candidatus Sumerlaeota bacterium
CATCTGGCTCAAGGTCAACGGCGAGACCATGCAGGACAGCTCGACAAAGAATCTGATTTTCAAGATCCCGGAGCTCCTCGAATTCCTTTCGCGGACGATAACGCTCCGACCCGGTGATATCATCGCGACGGGAACGCCACCGGGAGTAGGGATCTTTCGCTCGCCGCCGGTGCTCCTCGGTCCGGGCGATGTTGTTGAAGCAGGCATCGACGGGATCGGCACGATCCAAAACCGCTGCATGCGCGACCGAGGCTGATGGCGGTCGGCGCCCGCGCGGAGCCCGTCTTGAACGAATTTCCCTCTATCTCCATTGTCACGCCGAGTTTCAACCAAGCGGCGTTCGTCGAGCAGACGATTCGCAGCGTGCTCGATCAGGGATACCCGAAGCTCGAATATCGTGTGATGGACGGCGGGTCAACTGATGGCAGCGCGGATATCGTACGTCGTTTTGACGAGCGCCTGGCGGGCTGGATCAGCGAGCCGGACGGCGGTCAGGCCGATGCGATCGGCCGTGGATTCGGCCAGTGCTCGGGCGAGATTCTTGCCTACCTGAACAGCGACGACACATATCTGCCCGGGACGCTCGAAGCCGTCGGTCGCGCCTTCGCCGCGCATCCTGATGTGGATCTTATCTACGGCGATCTCGTGTTCGTCAGCGCAAGCGGCGCCCCGCTCGTGATCGATGTCTTGCCCCGGTTCGACGCGGCTGATCTGCGTCGAGTCTGCGTGATCCCACAGCCTGCCGCGTTTTGGCGTCGTTCGATCTACGATCGAGCCGGCGGCATCGACCCCGAGTTCAAGTTTGCGCTGGATTACGATCTGTTCCTCCGCATGCTTGATGCCGGAGGGCGGATGATGCACCTGCCGCGTCTGCTGGCCGAGTTTCGGCATCACGGCGAGGCCAAGACCTCGCGCATGGTGGACCAGTGGAGCGCCGAAGATCGTCTGCTGCGCAAGCGCAGCCTCGGCCGCGAGCAATGGAACGCCGGCGATCGCGCGCGGTTGAAATGGCTGACCGTCCGGCAGATCACGACAATCGCCCGGCGTCGGCTTGGCGGCGAGCCCCTGCCGTGCATGACGCCGGCCCGGTGGCGTCGTCTCGCCGCGCGTCGGCTCGGCCGTGGCTAGGAAAAGACAAGCCGAAGATTAGCTTAAGATGTTCTGAATAAACTTCCTCCGGCGCATCACGGTACACGCCTATAGATCTCCAGCGTATCCGTGCCCCAGACGAGTTCAAAATCTTCGGACGCAAGGCGCGGCTTGTTTTGTCCGGGGTTCTGCTCCCACTGGCCGAGCAAGACGTATCGCACGTCGTACTTATCCGCGATCGCCGCCCGGCGCTCGGCAAAAGCATATTCGGAATAGAATTCTTTGACGTCGTTGAACTTTTCGCCCCGGTTCAGGGTCTCGGCCCAATGGCCCATGACGACCCGGTTCCCGGCGAAAGCGGGGATATACATCCCGCTCCTCTCCGAAGTCATGACGATATCTTCGCGCTCGGTGTTCGCGCGCAGCCATTCGAGCGAATCCATCCGTGATTGGGAAATCACCGCAGGGAATGCATGCGTCACGATTTCTTTCGCGCCGTGAGCCGAATACCACAGCGGCGTCAGGCAAATCACGGCGCTGACGCACGCCACGACGACCGCGCCGATGAGCGGGCCGCGGCGCAGCTTCGCCAAAGCGGGAAGCAAGCCCTCCATCAGGCCGTATCCCGAAAGGATCGCCATCGGAATGTTCCAGCCCTGGATCATTCGCCGCTGCGCGTGATCCGGGATGTATGGCAGGAGGCACGCCACGACGAACCACGCGACGATCAACGTTCCCCAGGCCGATCCGGATCGGATCGCATACACGGCCCCGTAAGTCGCGAGCGGAAATAGAAGGCCGTATGCGAGCAGATAATGATACGGCGTGGGCGAGAGCGTCGGCGTCGATGCCCACTGGCTCCACAGCGGATCGGCCTGCACCGAACGGTAAGTCAGTATCATCGGAACGACTGCGGCCGCAGCCGTCACGGCCAAAGGCCAGTACCAGGGCACCAGTTTCCATTGCCCCCGCGCCGCGCCGATCAATGCGCACGCCATGCCGATACACCCGACTGTCAGGATGATCCTCGGATGGACCCACGCCTGCGCGAACGAATAACCGGCCAGCCGGATGAGAATCCCCTTGCCGACTCCGTCGCGAGCGAAGCGATGAAACTCGGCGACGACGCCGATCAGCAGAATGTTTGACATGACGAAGTGCGGAAAGTTGGCCATCGAGTTGAACGCGAAGCCCTCGGTGTATTCATAATCCACCGGCATCAGCGCGGGATTACGCAGCCGAATGAGCCACCCGAAACCCGAGGCCAAAAAGATGTAAGCAAACGCGAGAAGGCGCGCGCGCGGAGGGAGCCCAAACGATTCGAGCAATCGCTTCACGCTCATGAGCAGGACGACGGAGAGTGCCATCCGCGCCAGATGAAAAACCACGATAAGCGATAACCCGGTCAGCCGTGCGAGGTGACCGAGCGCGATATAGAACGTGAAAAGCAGCGCGGGCTGCTGGTTTTCAGTCGTGTAGTAATTCGAGTAAAGCCAATCGCCGTCCAGCCCGGCGCGCATCTTGGCCAGATATGAGAGCGCATCGAAGTATGTGAAGTTGAAAACGAACCCGCTGAAGACCAGTCCCTCGTGATCGATCATCATGCCCCACAGATAGGGCAGGTTGTTGAGCACAAAGATCAACGCCATGACGAGGTAGAGCGCCTGATTCGTCGCGCGTTCGGATTCGGCGGTCTCCGGACTTTCGATCGTAGGGGCTGTTTGATTCATACGCGCGCATCTTGTTCGCAGGCGTCTAATTTCAGGCTTGTCGCAAACCATGAAGCCCCGGCCGTGGATGGGCCCGGGGCTTCATCAAAGATGTATGCTTTCGTGCCGGGCTTCAAGATCGGCGTGAGAAAATGGAGCCTGTCACCGAGTCTCGCTTTTCGCTCAGAGCCGAGGGCCGCAGTCGGTGAGCGCCTTGCCCTCGGGCGTGTCGGTGAACGTCACGAAGTTCTCGATGAACATGCCCGCCAGCTTGCGCACCGTCTCGTCATAGGCGTCCTTGTCGGCCCAGGTGTTGCGCGGATCGAGGATGCCCGCATCCACGCCTTCGATCGATTTGGGAATCTCGAACCCGAAAATCGGCATGGTCTCGCATTCGGCAGCATCCAAAGTCCCGTCGAGGATGCGGCTGATGATCGTTCGCGTGGATTTCAGGTCCATCCGATGGCCGACGCCATACGCGCCGCCCGTCCATCCGGTATTGACCAGATAGGCCGAAGCGCCGTGCTCGTCCATCTTGGCGCCGAGCAGAGATGAATACTCGGTCGGATGAAGCGCAAGGAACGGCGCTCCGAAGCACGAGGAGAATGTTGCCTTGGGTTCGGTCACGCCGATCTCGGTGCCGGCGACCTTCGCCGTATACCCCGAGAGATACTGATACATCGCCTGATCGCGGGTTAGCCGCGCCACCGGAGGCAGCACCCCGAACGCGTCGCACGTCAGCAGAATGACTTTCTTTGGGTGTCCCGCCTTGGAGACGGGTTTGACGATGTTGTCGATGTGATGGATCGGATAAGAGACGCGCGTATTTTGCGTCTTCGAGGAGTCGGAAAAATCGATCTTCCCGCTCTTATCCACCACGACGTTTTCCAACAGCGCATCGCGACGGATCGCGCGATAGATATCCGGTTCATTGTCCTCGGAGAGGTCGATCGTCTTCGCGTAGCAGCCGCCCTCGAAGTTGAAAACTCCGTCCGCGTCCCAACCGTGCTCGTCGTCGCCGATCAGTTTCCTGTCCGGATCGGTCGAAAGCGTCGTCTTGCCCGTGCCCGAGAGGCCGAAGAAGAGCGCGGAATCGCCGGCTTCTCCGACGTTGGCCGAGCAATGGAATGCGCCGATCCCCTTGTGAGGCAGAAAGTAATGCATGACGGTGAAGACGCCCTTCTTCATCTCGCCGCCATACCACGTCCCGCCGATGACGGTCATGCGCTCGCCCATGTTGAACGCGACGAAGACTTCAGAGTTCAGCCCCAGTTCCTTGTAATTCTCGCACGTCGTCTTCGAGGCGTTCAGGATCGTCCAATCCGGCTTGAAATCCTTGAGATCCTCATCGCTGGGCCGGATGAACATATTGCGGCAGAAATGCGCCTGCCAGGCGACTTCGCAGATGATACGGACCGAGAGCCGCGTCTCCGGGTTCGCGCCGCAGAAGCAATCGACGACGTAAAGTTTGCGGCCGTTCAGGCGATCCACGGCGATCTTCCGGAGCTTTTCCCAGACCTCGACGGTGATCGGCTTGTTGTCCGATCCCTTCTGAGCCTTGCCGGCCCACCACAGGTCTTTTGTCCCGTCGCCCTGCTCGAAGTATCCGTCTTTGACGAAATACTTATCCTTGGGCGAGCGGCCGGTAAATCGTCCCGTATCGACGGCGACCGCGCCCAGACTGGTCACGACGCCTCGCTCCAGGCCGTCGAGATCCGGATCGGTCTCGTGCTCGAAAAGCTCGTCGAAAGATGAATTGCGATAAAGCTCTGTGAATTCAGTGATGCCGACCTGTTCCAGGCCGAGCCCCGCCCCCATGGTGGTCCCCTTGGATGTCATTGCGTCTCGATTCTTGCCGAAAAAATTGCGGCCCCCGGGTCGAATCCACGATACCGAGCGGTACGCTTAGCCCGCAATTCTGCTCAAAGCCGGCTCTGAAATCAAGGGCCGGATTGGGGATAAAGCCGCGCCTGTTCCTATTTCACCTCAGTCTTCTCGGCGCAATCCGCCGCCCCGTAGTGCTCGGCCAGCTCGCCTCTCAGCTTGCCGAGCTGGCCCGTGGGGATCGCCTCGCGAATTCGCTCCATCAGTCGCCAGAAGAACGTCAGGTTGTGCATCGTCGCCAAACGCGAGGCGAGGATTTCCTTGCTCACATAGAGATGGCGCAGATACGCCCGGCTATAATTGCGGCAGGCGTCGCACGGACAATCGGCTTCGATCGGGTTTGGATCCTCGCGGTGAGCGGTATGTTTAAGAATCACGGTGCCTTTGAACGTGTAAAGTCGGCCATTGCGCGCGTTGCGCGTCGGCACGACGCAATCGAACATGTCGACGCCGCGCGCGACCATGTCGATCAGATTGAGCGGCAGCCCGATGCCCATCGCGTATCGTGGCCGGTCGGCGCTCAGGTGTTCAATGCTCGCTTCGAGCATGGCCATCATCTCAGGCTCGGGCTCGCCGACCGATAGGCCTCCGATGCTATAGCCCGGCAGGTCCAGTTCGGCCGTGCGCCGGGCGCTCTCTGCCCGCAGCCCCGCATCGAACCCGCCCTGGGCAATTCCGAACAGATGCGACGTGTATCCGCGTTCCGCGCCGCGCGTCGCGAGCAGTTCAGTATGGCGAGCCTTGCAGCGCGCAAGCCAGCGAAGCGTCATCTCCATGGATTCGCGGGTTCGCCTCGCAGTCGCGCCGTATTCCAGACATTCATCCAGCGGCATGATCAGGTCCGAGGCGAGATTGTGCTGAATCTCGACGGCGCGCTCGGGCGTCAGGCGGCACTTCGCGCCGTCATACGGCGAGCGAAATGTCGCGCCTTCCTCGGTGATCTTGCGCATCTCGGCGAGCGAGAAAACCTGATATCCCCCGCTGTCGGTCAGGATGTTATGCGGCCAGTTCATGAACTTGCCGAGGCCGCCGTGAGCATCGATCAGCTCGGAGCCTGGCCGCAGATCCAGGTGGAACGTATTGCCGAGAATCAGCCGATAACCGATCCCGGCGACCTCTTCGGGCGTCATGGCCTTGATCGTCCCGGCCGTTCCGACCGGCATGAAAACCGGCGTGGCGACCTCGCCGTGCGGCAGGCTCAGCACCCCGGTGCGGGCCATGTCGTTCGGGCTGGTATCCTGGATGCGGAAAATCGGCATATTTGCGGCGTTGCGGGGCAG
>JAJFLK010000109.1 GCA_021772735.1 Candidatus Sumerlaeota bacterium
GATCTGGCTCAAGCCGATCGCGGGCTCGTTCTCTCTGGTGTAATTTCAACCATGCTCCGGGGCCCGCTCCGGGCGCCAGCGCTCTCATTTCACGATTGTGATTGGCCATGCGAAGCTCTAAGCTATAAGAGTCAATGATGCGCAGAACCATCGAGTCGGAGGATTCCAATGGCTGAATTTCTTTACGAAGCTCTCGACAAGCAAGGCAAACAGGTCAAGGGCCTGATCGAGGCCGCGAATGAAGATCTGATCATCGAAAAGCTCAAAGACATGGGCTACTACCCGCTCAAGGTGACTGCGCACAAGAAAAAAGCCGGCGATATGGATTTATTGGCCATGCCCGGCTTGCGTCTCATCTTCCACCGCGTCAAGCAGAAGCACATCACGACGTTCACGCGTCAGCTTGCGACGCTCGTCGATGCGGGCCTGCCGATCATTCGCAGCCTGACGATCCTGCGCGAACAGGTTGAATCCGTTCTGTTTCGCGACATCATCCAGGAGATGTCGGACGATATTGAATCCGGACTGACTTTGTCCGACGCGTTTGGCAGACACCCAAAAGTTTTCGATCATCTTTACGTCAACATGGTTCGGGCTGGAGAGATCGGTGGTGTCCTTGAGGTCGTGCTGAACAAGCTGGCAATCTTTATGGAGAAGCAGGCCGCGCTGATCAGTAAGGTCAAGTCCGCGATGATGTATCCGATCGTTGTAATCTGCTTGGCGGGCGTAATCGTTTCCTTCATCCTGATCAAAATCATCCCCCGCTTTGTGGCAATCTTCGAAGAACTCGGCGCCGAACTTCCCCTGCCGACGCAAATTCTCGTCGCGGCATCCGATATCCTCGTCCACAAAACCTGGATGCCCATCCTCGGAATCGGCGTCGCGGTCTTCCTGATTAAGAAGATAAATCGAACAAAGCCCGGGCGACTTCTCTTCGATCGCCTCAAGCTTAAGATGCCCATGTTCGGGCCGCTGTTTCAAAAGTCCGCGATCGCCCGTTTCGCGGGAACGCTTTCGACGCTCATTACCGCCGGCGTGCCGATCCTCCAGGCGCTCGATATCGTCCGGGATTCCGCGGGCAACGAGGTCGTGTCTCTTGCCATGGCGGAGGTTTACCAGAGCGTCAAGGAGGGCGATACGATTCACGAACCGCTTTCCAAGTGTCCGGTCTTCCCGCCCTTGGTCTATCACATGGTCGCCGTGGGCGAGGAGACCGGCGCCATCGATCATATGCTTACGAAAGTCGCCGAGGCGTATGAACGTGAAGTTCAAGATATGGTCGACGGCCTGACGGCGCTGATGGAACCGCTTTTGATCGTGGGGCTCGGTATCCTGATCGGTGGTATCGTGATCGCCCTCTATCTGCCTCTGTTCGAACTGCCGCAGCACGTCGGCAAGTAGCCGCCGTCGGATCAATACAGTTTCATTCCAGGCTCGTCGATGGGCACGCCGTACACGGTCCCCTTGTTGCCTAAAGTGACGTATAGCGTTTTCATATCCGCGCCGCCGAAGCAGGCGTTCGTCACGCCGCTTCCGCGGGGAAACTCGATCTCGCCCAGCACCTCGCCGCTGGGACTCAACTTGACGATCTTCGCCGAGAGGTTCAGGCAGACATAGATGTTGCCGCTTGCCGCTACTGCCAGGCCGTCCGGCATCCCACGGCCGAATTCGATCATCGTTTCCATCTCGCCCAAGTCCCCGTTTTCATCAAGCGGGTATCGCAGTACCCGACTCTTGCCGAGCAAATCATTGACGTAAAGCCAACGCCCATCCGGGCTCACGCCGACGCCATTAGGGTACTGCGCATCGGTTGCAACGACGGCGGCCGAGCCATCTGGCCTCACACGGACAAGGCTCGCCACGGCCGAGGTCTCTCCATCCGCACCAAGCCCCAGCGGGTTGGTGAAAAAGAGATTTCCGTGCGAGTCAAAGGCCAGATCGTTCGGTGCGTTCAGGGGAGCGCCATCAACTTTGTCTACGAAAACCGAGGCCTCGCCGGACGGCGTAATTTTCAGAATGACGGCCCCGGCCCCTCCGCATGCGTAGACGTTCCCGTCCGGCCCCCATGCAAGCCCGTTGCAGCCCTCGGGTCCATCGTAGAAAAGGTCAAACTCATCACTCGCGCGACGATGGACCTTTGTCCCGCGAGACTCGGAAAAATAGAGCGTCCCATCGGGCGCGACCATCGGCCCCTCGGGATACTTGTAGCCCTCACCGAGAAGCACTGCGCCATCGGGCAGGCTCGGACGCTTCGGGCGCTGCGCCGACGCATCGGTCGCAATCGCGCATAGGATCATGCCCGCCACGGCCGCAACTCCCGCCAGCCAGGTATTCGCAATTCTCTTGCGCCACACATTCAGTTTCATTGAGCCTCCCTCTTATTCCTTTATCGATTGTACGTCGTTCGAATGCCGTTGGTCGGCGCCGGATCAAGGCGCGCCATCGTACATTCGGAATATCGCCTCGGCGACGCATGCGGGTTTGTCGATGCCGTCAATCTCGACGGTAATAGTCCAGTTGATTTGCCACCCGCCTTTGACTTCCCGGACAGAGATCAGTTTCATCCGGTTGCGAATCCTTGATCCTGCCGGCACGGGATGGATATAGCGCAGCTTATTGAGCCCGTAATTGATGCCCAGCTTGAATTCCTGCTCAAGCCCGAACGCCTGGGAATTGAGGTAGGGGAAAAGCGAGAGCGTCAGGTAACCGTGGGCGATCGTCCCGCCGAATGGAGACTCGCGCTTCGCCCGCTCCGGATCGACATGAATCCATTGATGATCGCCGGTCGCTTCGGCGAACTGATCGATTCGCTCCTGGCTGACTTCGAACCAGTCGCTGACGGCGACTTCGCTGCCGACGAGGCTCTGGAGTTCTTCGATATCCTTGACCGTACGTTTGGGCATGGGAACGTATCCTTCCGAGAAAAGTGCGAACCGAGCGCCATTGAAGCAGCACGCCTCCAAACCCTCAACCGCAAAGCCCGCGCTCGTCCGGCGCCGCGCGGCCCGGGCCCCCTCGATTTGCGCCGAAACGCTTGCCAAGGGCGGCGGTATGATCTAGTAAGGGAGCCCCGATCTTAGGGCACGTCTTGAGACTGATGCCGCAAGCTCCGGCGATTTGAGACCGCGAGTCATGATTCATGAAATTCGCAGGTTCCTCAGACGTATTGAGAAAAAGGGTGACCGATCCTAATTTCCGACGAGCCAACGAGGGACCCGAAACAATGAACGTCCTCCGCACACCGGACGAGCGCTTTGAGAATCTGCCCGGCTACGATTTTGCGCCGCACTACACCGAGGTCAACGGACTTCGCATGCATTACATGGATGAGGGAAGCGGCCAGACAGTCTTGTGCCTGCACGGCGAGCCCTCCTGGTGTTATCTGTATCGCAAGATCGCACGGGTGCTCGCGCCGCATCATCGAGTTGTCGCTCCGGACCTGATCGGCTTCGGCCGGTCCGATAAGCCGGCCGAGCGCGAAGCCTACACGTTCGCGATGCATCGCGACGCGGTGGCGGGGTTCATCGAGAATCTCGATCTGAGCGATATCACTTTGGTTTGCCAGGATTGGGGCGGATTGCTGGGTCTCGACGCCGCGACCCGAATGCCCGCGCGCTTCGCGCGGCTGGTTATCATGAACACCGGCCTCCCCACGGGCGAACAGCCCATGAGCAGGGCGTTTAAGGCATGGCGAAAATTCGCGGAGAAATCAACCGACATGGCGATCGGCGCAATCATTCAGGGGGCGACGACGACAACGCTGAGCGCCGAGGTCATCGCCGCATACGACGCCCCGTATCCCGATCAGAGCTATAAGGCGGGGGCGCTCGTATTCCCCCTCCTCGTGCCGATCAATCCCGATGACGAGGCGGCGCCTCACATGAGGGCGGCTCGCGAGGTGTTGAGAAAATGGACGAAGCCCGTGCAAGTGATGTTCTCGGACGGCGATCCCGTGACTCGCGGCGGCGACGCGTGGTTCCGCGAGAATGTCCCCGGCGCCAAGGGGACGCCCGAGATCACGATCGAGAACGGCGGCCACTTCCTGCAAGAAGATCAAGGCGAGGAAATCGGAGATCAGGTTCTGCGGTTCATGGACCGCACGCCACTTGAGACGCCCACGGGACCCGGCGCCTGACCGACGAGCCCGAAACGCCTTGACCGCCGCCAAACCGGCCACCTACGCTGGGCGGGATGCCGTTCTTCGGATACGCGACCCGGATAGAGATCTGGACGCGCGCAGAGCGAACTGTCGAAAGTTTTCCCCGCTGTCAGAACACCGCCATGCCTAGCCTCAATCTTCCCGAGAAGCCCCATACCATCGATGGGATAATGCGCGACCTCGACGCCCGCTTCGGACATCCTCCGGATCATGCCCAGGCGGGCCAGGATCAAATACCTGCGAGCCGTGAAAATGCGGGAGAGTTTGGAGCGGATTGTCATGCTCGCCTCGGGCGACTGGCCGAGGCGGCGTCCGTCAAGCCTGATTACCGGATCAGATCCCACCGCCCCGTGATTGGTCGGCTCACAGACCTCATCAAGAAAATCATCCACTGGGGAAGCCGGCCTTACATCGACGAATTGATCGAGCGTCAGGAGCGATTCAACGCCGAATCACTCGCGCTACTCGGCGCGTTATCCACAAACGTGATGGCGCTGAACGAACGCACTACTAGGCACAGCGCGGAGATTCGAAACGTTCAGGATTTTCAGAACGAACTAGCCCGCCGTCACGACGTGGGGAGTTTCTTCGACGACGTGCCACGCGAAAAACGCCTGGAGCTCATGGATCGATTTCGCGGGACGTTCGATGAAATCTGGGGACGACATCATATCTACCTCGATGACCTCAGGGATCGTCCCGGCAAGATTCTCGATCTTGGATGCGGACGCGGCGAGTTCCTCCATATGCTTCGCCATGAAGGAATCGAGAGTTGGGGTTGCGAGATCGACCCGCTCATGCTTGAACTTGCGAGAGATCGCGATCTGTCCGTCGTCCAGGGCGATGCCCTTGGAGTTTTAAACACGGTCGAAGACGCTTCGCTCGGCGGAATTTTCGCATCGCAGGTGGCCGAGCATTTGTTTCCCGGCGAACTCCTCCGGCTGGTAAAGCTCGCGCGCAAAAAAATCGCGCCGGGCGGCGTTCTGATCCTTGAGACTCTCAATCCCAAGTCGCTCGCCGTCCTCGCCAAATCGTATTACAAAGACCTGGATCACAAGAAGGCCATCGATCCCGATTACCTTGCGGCGCTGATCGAACTCGCGGGATTCACCAATGCCACGGCGAACCTCACAATGCCCTTCACCGATTCCGATGCCCTGGCGCCGCTCCCGCCGGCGTCTGAACTCGGCCTCGATGAAGCCACCCGATCCGATATTGAGTCAAAGTTCGAGCGCATCAGTTCGGCCATTTGGGGGTATCAGGATTACTACGTGATCGGCGAAGTTCCGAACGGCGCCGAGGCCTCAGGCGACCGCAAGTCGGGCGCCGCGCCCTCAAAATCGACCTCCTCAACCGGCGTAACCTCTGCATGAAAATCGCCCTCGTAAGCCCGACGCCAGTGCCTCCGGCCTTCGGCGGAATGGATCGATTGCTCGAAGGCCTACTCGCCGCGTTGCGCAAACGCCACCCGAGCGACCTCGTCACGATCCCATACGACGAGCGCTCGGCCGAAGGTGTCCTGCGGGGATACCATGATTTCTATCACCTCGATCTTGATCGATACGATCTGGTCATAACATACAAAGCGCCCGCATACATGGTCCGGCACCCCAGGCAGGTCTGCTTTCTCTCGCACCGCCTACGCGTCTTTTATGATCTCTATGAGCCGGGCGGCGCCGAATACGCCGAGCTGCGCGACCTGATCCACTTCATGGATAACTGGGCGCTCGACAAATCCAGAGTGCCCTATTTATTCACGGTCGGAGAAACCGTATCGCGCCGCCTGCGTCAATTCGGCGGGATTGAATCCACGCCGATCCATCACCCGACGACGCTCGATCATCAAAGCGAGACCCGACCCGGCGAGTACTTTCTTTGCGTCGGGCGGCTCCATCCCTGGAAGCGTCACGACCTGGCGATCCATGCATTCCTCCGTGCAGAAGCCGCATGTCCGCTCAAAATCATCGGCCAGGGGGCCGAAGACGAGGCCCTGCGCAAGCTGGCGGGCGACGACACGCGCGTTGAATTCCTCGGCAAAGTCTCGGACGAAAAACTCGCGAGTCTCTATGCGGGCGCCCTTGCGACGATCTTCCCTCCAATCCACGAAGACATGGGCCTGATCACGTTCGAATCATTTGAGGCAGGCAAGCCCGTGCTCACGACCCGCGACGCCGGCGAACCGGCTCTGATCGTCGAAGAAGGCAAGACCGGCTTCATCACCGATCCGACCCCCGAGGCACTCGCCGAAAAGATCGACTGGATGTGGGAGAACAGGGCGGCTGTTGACGCGATGCAAACTTCGTGTCGGGACGCGGTGCGCGAGGTGACCTGGGATCGGCTCGTGGATCGATTGCTCGATGCAGGCGAGAAACTACCCCGAAGTGATTCTCGGGCCTTCGCGATCACCAACGGTCGCCGACCAGAGCCCAGGATCGAACTGCTGGTCACGGACAATCAAATCATCGACCCTCCCGTCGGCGGTGGTCGTATGAGAATTTTGGAGCTTTACCGTCACCTTCCCGACGACTTCAACACAACCTACGTCGGGGCATTCGATTACCCCGGGCCCGGATTTCGAGACCAGCAGTTCGCGCCGAACTTCCGAGAAATCCTCACGCCGCTTACGATTCCACACTTCAAAGCGCACGGTGTTTTCCATCGCCTCACACGAGGCGACGCGACGATCGATGTCACCATGCCCTTGCTCGGCGGCTTGACGCCACGCTATCGGCGATTGATCGAAGAGCACGTGAGCCGCGCCGACATCCTCATCTGCGCGCATCCGTGGATGATCCCTTTCCTTCCATCCTCGCGGTCTATCCCGCTCATCTACGATTCGCAGAATTGCGAATGCGCGATCAAGGGCGATCTGTTATCGAAGACGATCACGGGGCGATTCCTCGCAGAGCGGGTCAAGCGCACCGAGCGCCGCGCGGTCCGAGACAGCGCAATGACGCTGGCTTGCAGCGGGGATGATCTGGAAGCTTTCGTCTCACTCTATGGCGCCGATCCGCGCCACATCCACCTCGCGCCAAACGGTGTCGATTGTGAAGAGATCCGCCCGCCGAGCGCCCCCGAAAAAGAAGCCGCCCGCTCTCGTCTCGGATTCGCCCCCGGGCTCGTCGTGATTTTTACGGGGAGCAATTACGCGCCGAATCTCCAAGGCGCGGAGTTCATCGTCACTCGCATGGCCGGAGAATTCCCTGACGTCCAGTTTGCGATCGTCGGAGGCTCCGGGCCGATGTTCGAGCAAGGCAATCCGAGCCATCTCGTCCCGAAGAACGTGCGCCTTGCCGGATTCGTTGAACGCGAAACGCTGCTCGATTTCTATCGGGCCGCCGACGTCGCCCTGAATCCCATGTTCCAGGGATCGGGAACCAATATCAAAATGCTCGACTACATGGCCGCCGGACTGCCGATCCTCACGACATCAAAAGGCGCACGCGGCATCGAGGGGAAACCCGGCGAGCACTGGCTCGAAGTTCCGATCGATCTGATGAATACCCGGCTGCGCGAAATGCTCGCATCGCCCGAACAAGTCCGATCGCTCGGCGGCGAGGGCAGGCGGCTGGTCGAAGCCAAATATGACTGGAAGGCGATATCTGCGAATCTGGCCGAAGCCCTGCGCCGCCTGATCCGCAAAAAGAAAGCCTCCGCCGCGCCCGCATGAACCTGCTGATCGTATCCTCTTATCCCCCCATGGCGTGCGGCATCGGCGCCTACACGGAGCAGCAGGTTGTCGCCTTGCGCAAGGCGGGCCATACGGTTGACGTCTTCTCGCCCACTGAAGGCGACGGTGATTTCACCGGCAATCTTTTCGGCGGCTTCCGGTTTGTGCGTTTGTGGAAATATATGTGGGCATACAATCGCGTCATCGTTCATTTCACGCCGTCATTTTTCTTCCGGGCCGACAGCGCCATTAACCGGCTGCGCACGAGCGCAGCCATGCTTCTTACGTCGGTACTTTTCGGACGCCGGCTCGAATTCATTATTCATGAAACTGAATATGTCATCGGCGAAGCGAAAACGCCGCGCTCGAGCCGACGATGGATCGATCGCATGGCCTGGCGGCTGAGCTCAAGAATTTTGTTTCACTCCAATCGCGAGCGCGAAGCGTTCCTCGATTACTACTCGCTCTCGCCGAGCGAGAGTCGGTATCGCGTCGTCGATCACGCGCGGCATTTCGTGCCGCTTTGCAGCCTGGACCGGACCGAAGCGCGCCGTCGCCTCCGCATCCCACCCGATAAGACTCTGTTCCTCTGCGTGGGGTTCGTTCAGCCGCACAAGGGGTTCGACCGTCTCATTCGTGCGATCTCGGGCGCAGCAGCGCCCGACGCCCTTGGATATGTTGTCGGCTCGGTGCGCATCGCGTGGGAGGACGCGATTGAATACGCACGGCAGTTGCACGAACTCTCCGCCCTGGATTCACGCTGCAAGTTTATCGAAGAATTCGTCACGCCAGAGTGCTTCGACATGTGGATCATCGCAAGCGATTATGTCGTCGCGCCGTATGAGAACATCTGGTCTTCGAGCGTGGCCGGACGTGCGGTGATGCTTGGCCGGGCGGTCATCGCCAGCCGGGCCGGTGGCCTCGTCGAGCAGGTTCCGCAGGGATCACGTCTGTTCGAGACCGACGACGAGCTCTGTGAAATTATTCGCGAAATCATGGACCGGCCGGCGCTCACGCAGTCCGAAGCCGGGCAATAAGTTTCCGATAGACGCGCAACGTGCCCTCGACCATCGCGTTGTCCGAGAAGTTTACGGCTACGAACCTGCGAGCCTCTTCGATCATTGCCCGGCGCGGGATTTCGGGCGATTCGAGTTGAGCGAAAATCTCCGCAGCCAGCGCTTCGGGGCTCCGAGGCGGAACGAGCCGCCCCGTGGATCCCGGCACGACGATATCGGGCACTCCTCCGGCCGCGGCCGCGACGACCGGCAGCCCCGCCAGCATCGCGTCGATGATCGACGTGCCCAATCCCTCCATGTGCGATGACGAGACATAGAGATCAAATCCCGTCAGCAGCGCCCTTGCGTCGGGTACGAATCCCGGCATGCGAATCCGATCGGCCAATCCTAACTCGGCAACTTGCGATTCCAAAGTTTCTCGCAGTTCCCCGTCGCCGAGGATCCAAAGCCCTGCATTCGGGAGGCGGTTGACGACCGATGCGAAGGCGTCGATGAGATACCGCTGACCCTTGTGGTCCGTCAAGGCCCCGACATTCACGATGGCGATTTCGTCCTCGCCGACCTTGAAAGCGCTTCGAACTTCGCTTCGAGGACGGCGCTTATCGGCGGAAATCGGCGGGACACCGCTATGGACGATATCGATCCGGTCGGCCGGGACACCGCCCGCGCAAAGCACGGAACAGACGCCTTCGGAGATCGCTATATAGTTCACGTCGGCATGTTTGTATTTACGGCGCGAGAAGAAATTCCGGCCAACTTCGAAGTCAACACGGCGCGTCACGAGAAACACGGGCGGCGCGCCCTGAGACATTTTCTTTACTCTCTTCAATGCGCGCAGCCCTGTTGCATGCGCGTGAGCCGTGTGCGCGTGGATAATATCCGCGTCAAATCTTTGGGAAACGTCGGCGATAGATCTAGCGCCTTCGCGGTCCATCTCGCCTTTAAAGGCGATGTCCGAAACGTCGACGCCGCTCTTGCGTAATCGCACTCCCAGTGGACTCTCGGGCGGGCAGAGCACAAGCTGGGCAATCCCACGCGCCGCGAGGCCTTCGGCCAGCAGCGCAACCTGATGCTGGCCTCCGCGCCACTCACGTCCGTCGTCCACGTGGATGATCTTCAGCGATTTATCCGGGTTCATGTATTTGGGTCCGAATGAGAAGGCAAGGTAACGCAGAGCTCAGTCCGATCCGTTCTATTCCGGCAGCTCCGTGTTCCCCGAGGTTGCCTCGTGTCGAATCCTGC
>JAJFLK010000110.1 GCA_021772735.1 Candidatus Sumerlaeota bacterium
GCCTCGAGGCTGCCGAGGCTCTGGAGCTGCGGCTCGTCTCCGCCGTCGTCGATCCTGCGGAACTCGAAGCCGAGACCGGGCGGTGGACGGCTATAATCGCCCAGGCGCCACGCGCGAATCTGATTCGGACCAAGGCCAAGATCATCCGCCGCGCCGCGATCGTAGGCGGCAGGACGCTCGATCTGTAATCGCCGAAGCGCGCCTACTCTTGAGACACCACCGGTAATCTCTAATGAGTCGAAGCTATTTCGCGGCAAGACGCTTATCGGATTCGGTGAAAAGCGCGGCGACGGCTTCGGGCAAGACCGAAGATCGCAGTTCTTCGAGCGTGCCCTGGCCGGTGGCGATGCGCGAGAGGCGCGCGAGAACACGAAGATGAACGTCCTGGTGCGAGGGCGGACCGAGCAGGAGCAGGATGAACTCGGTCGGATTTCCGTCGAGGGATTGATAATCGGTTCCGCCGGGGATGACGCCGATCGTCAGGATCAGCGTGTCGATCTGCGGCGAAAAGGCGTGCGGGAAAGCGAACCCGTTTTTGACGCCGGTGGTGATGAGTTCCTCGCGTTTGACCAGCAGACGAGTCAGTCGATCGGGGTCGCGGACCTCGCCGAGTTCGGCGAGCCTTCCGACCAAATCAGCGAGAAGCTCGGGCTTGGGCCGGGCCTCCAGGCCAAGGAATACGCGACGGGGTGAGATGATGGCGTCGAGCATCAGGCGATCACCTTGCGCCCCGCGCCGGGATCGGGAATTACCCGCGCCGCAGGATGTCCGGGCGAAGGCACGTTGTCGAGCTGGGCGCTATTCGAATTCATTGTTCTCCGGGTCATGGCCGATCCCATCCAGGATATGGCTGGCAACAAAAATAGGAACGGACTTGCGCGCGGCCAATACGAGCGCATCCGACGGACGCGCATCGACGAGGGCCTCTGTGCCATCGGTCAACGTGAGGCCGAGCTTGGCGAAGAACGTATCCTCGCGAAGATCATCAACGATGACACGCCGAAGCTCTGCGCCGGTGGCCTCGATAACATTGATGATAAGATCGTGAGTCATCGGTCGCGGAACGGACTTGCCGTGGATGGCACGGTCGAGCGCATCCATCTCGCTGAACCCGATGAAGATCGGGAACTGGCGTTCGCCATCGACTTCGCTCAGAATCATAATCTGAGCGCCGGGGCCTTCGGTCAGTTGAATCTCTCGCAGGCCGACCTCGACCAGTTCAATGTTTTCCATACCTTTTCGCTCACTCCCCGCCGTGCGGTTATTTTAGATACCCCCTCGCGACGGTGTCAAATCAAGTTGCGCCTGAACGGAACTGCTCGCGGCCCGCCCCAGAGCCCGGCTCGGTTGAATTTAAGCGTCAATCGCGGGGTCTCGGCGCGCGGCCAAGTCTCATTGCATCCCGGGGCGCGAAGTTGCACAATCCGTCGCCCCAATCGGCTCCGGCGTACCCGAATGCCCGGTGCCATGCGGAAGGCGATGCGAAGACGTGAATCAAACCGGCATTACGAATCCTCAAGATCATGGCCGCGCGTATTGCCGCGTGACCTACCGCATGACGGACCAGATGGGCGTCGTTTATTACGGGAATTATCTTGAGCTGTTCGAGATGGGCCGCGTCGAGCTGATGCGCAGCCGTGGGATTCGATATTTGGATATGGAAACCGATGGATACCTGCTGCCGGTCACACACGCGGCCTGCACATACGTAGCTCCGGCGCGATATGATGACCTGCTACAGATAACAACGCGGATCGAGAAGATCACGCGAGTGCGCGTTAACTTCGCGTACGAGATTGCACTCTCGGGCGAGGAAAAATTGCTGGCTACGGGAACGACGCATCACGCGATCGTATCGCGCGAAGGCAGACCGAGGCGGCTGAGTCACGAGTGGTTCGACGCGCTAAAGATCATGGCCGAGGCGCCTGAGGAAAGCCGGTCTTAAAACCCAAGATCTTTGACGAAGTCAGTGTCAGGCGTGATTTGGCTTGCCTTAACGCCAAGTTGATCGACCACGATATCCTGAATGGCTTGCCAGAGCTCCTGCTCGTTCCAGGCTTCACGGGCCTCCGCAATCCGGCGAAAGTTGAGGCCAAGGGTAGTCTTCGCCAACAAACCCACCGTGCCACAGTTTTCGGGTATATGGATCGCAAGCGGCTCCGTCATCAAGTGCATAAGAAAGAAGGCGGGTAGCGCGGAAATTCCGAGCGCCCATGCCTGCGCCTGGGATAGATGGTCGCTCATCGAACCGACGATCACGGATAGAATTGCCGCGATGAAACCTGCGATCAGGCCTCGCTCAAGCCAGCCAGCCCTTTTCAAATCGGGCAGATCCCATTGAAGTCGTTCCGATAGAGCTCTCCACGCTCGGCGTCGTTGTGACTGCGGCACTAGGGATTCCACATCGCTCGCAGGAACGACTGCCTCTCGTGGCACGCCAAACTCGCTTCCGAACACGCATCGGAACTGATAGAAGACATGACTCGTCAGGCAGTCTCGTGACGCAGACGGCTGAAGCTTCGACTTTACGAGGTCACACAAGTCTCCGACCGTTCTGATGTCCAACACCTCTTCATCTTCGACGGAAATGGCGAATCGCTCTTCGACTTCCAGGAGGAGCTCAAGGTAGTCCAGACCCATGGTTGTGCGACCTTCGGAATAATATAAGCCGCCTGAACGCCTTGGCTTCTCGGGAATTAGGACAGCGCGTCCCCATTTTGTCACCTTGAAAGTTCGGGCAAAAGCGTATAGAAACCACATGGCACGAATCCAAATGTTGATGCCGCTGGGCACCGATTCCAAGTTCATCGCGGCGAGTGGACCTGAGCAATGGCCCGTCGAGCGCCTAAATGCGCAAAAGACGAATACTTCTCGGACGGCGCACACAAAGAGGCGCTGATTGCGCCATCGATCCTGAGCGCGGATTTCGCGAACCTGGGTCGCGAGCTGGCGCGATGCCGCCGGGCCAAAGCGCGGTGGATTCATATCGACATCATGGACGGGCATTTCGTGCCGAACCTGACGATGGGTCCATCGCTGGTGAAAAGTCTTCGCGCCGCCGAACCCGGGCTTCTTCTTGACGCGCATCTGATGATCGAGAAGCCGATGAAATTCGCCGAGGCATTCAGCGAAGCGGGCGCCGAAGTCATCACGATCCACGCCGAAACATCCGCGAATCTCGTGCGCGATCTGCGCAAGCTCCGCCGGATGGGATTGAAGGCCGGAATTTCCATCAAACCAAAGACGCCGGTCCGGGCGATTATTGATTGCCTGAGCGAGGTGGACCTGGTGCTCGTGATGACCGTCGAGCCGGGCTTCGGCGGGCAGTCATTGATCCCGAGCGCGCTGAACAAGGTTCGCGAACTAGATCTGCTCCGCAAGAAACGCGGACTTGAATTTCGGCTGCAGGTCGATGGAGGCATCAGCCCGGCCACCGCGCCGCTTGCAGCCGCGGCCGGAGCCGATGTACTCGTGGCGGGCTCGGCCGTTTTCAATTCCGGCTCGGCCATCTCCGATAACCTGGCGGCCTTGCGTTCGGCCATCGCGCAGCCGAGCGTCAAGATCCGAACGATAGGCCGCAAACCCAGCCGCAACGCAAAGAAAAAGACCTGAAATCAAGATTGATGATTCGAGATCCGCTCGGCGCGCGTCGGCGAAAACCGCGCCGGGATGGAATCTTGACAGCAAAAAAATATCCCGGAAAGCCGATGACGGCCTCCGGGATATATTTTGGAAATTCGCGAGATGGCCACAACTCGGTGCAAGAGGTCCACTCTTGGATCTGCATCGAGGGTGGCTGGCGCGGCGGGCAAAGTTGAAGAGCCGGGGTGTGGTGGACAATGCGTCCGAACTTTGCTGTTGAATCAACCGCTCCCGCGCCGTTGTCAGATCAGGCGGGCGCGAGGCCGGCATTTCCGGTTCCCACGCCCGCCCTTTGGATCTGAAGTTCTCGTTCCTTCCCACTTTTCTCAAAGTGTGCCCGAAACGCGGATTGGCCGCTTCCGGGGGACCAGCTAGCGCCGTTTCTTGGTGGCCTTCTTCTTCTTGGTGGCCTTTTTCTTCTTGGTGGCCTTCTTCTTCTTCACGGCCTTGCGCTTGGTGGCTTTTTTCTTTTTCGTGGCCTTCTTCTTTTTCGTGGCCTTCTTCTTCACGGCCTTGCGCTTAGTGGCCTTTTTCTTCTTCGTGGCCTTTTTTTTCTTCGCGGCCTTTTTCTTTGCCATGAACAATCTCCTTTTCCCGTGGCATTTGGATTGTGCGCCACACCCCATGTGGCTTTTGCCGTGTTCGATTCAGTAAGTCAGAATCGCTTTCGCGATTGAAACCTGACGGCGGGAACTGAATCAAAAAAAGCGTGTGACCTTTCACGGCAAATCTACTTCAACTGCTCGCATCGAAAGCAGTCTGCAAAGTTTTCCTTTACGTCCCGTTATCTTGTCAAGATGAAAAGAGTTGATTTGCGCGACACGCGAATTTTTTTTCTCCGCTACGATCGCGCTGCTTTGCTCAAGGACGATGCGCGCATTGCTTTTTCGCGCGTGACAATTTCATTTCGCACCTTGCCCGCATCAACATCGCGCTCAAATTTTCTCGGCGTTCGCAGAACTAAACTTGAGCGCAAACCCGATCGCGCACTCGTATCGCGCGCGGCTTACACGCCGAGCTTGCGGGCGGGCGCCGAAGCCGCGCCGAAGCGTTCGATACCGAAAGGGCCAAGAGTCTCCGGCAGGGAGCCGGAGACGATATACTCGGTGATCAACTGCGCCGTAAGAGGCGCGAGCAGAATGCCGTTTCTGAAATGCCCGGTTGCGAGGACGAGCCCCTCGACCGGGGATGGGCCCATGATCGGGCGGCGGTCCGGCGTGCCCGGACGCAGTCCGGCCCAAGTCTCGGCAGCGGCGGCCTCGCGTAATGCCGGCACGACCGCGTAACTCGCGCTCAGCAGATCGCTGACCGCGCCGGCAAAGACGGACTTGTCGAATCCGGCGTCATGCTCTTCAGTCGCGCCGACGATGACGCGTCCGTCGAATCGCGGAACGAGATAAATATTTCGGCTGTGTAGCGTGCAGGAGAATTGCGGCGTTGCGCATTGCAGCAGGAGCATCTGGCCTTTGACCGGATGGATCGGCAATGCAAACGGCAGTCCGGCGATCAGGCCCGACCAGCATCCGCCGGCGAGCACCACGCTTTGGGCGTGAATAGTCTCGCCGGGCAGCTCAACGCCCACGACGCGATCGCCATCGATCAACACCCGGTGGACAGGTGTCATTTCGCGAAGGTCGGCTCCGGCCCGGCGCGCGGAGATTGCGTAGGCTTGAGTCATGAGCCGCGGATCGAGGCAGTGATCCTCGACGAATCGAACGGCCATTCGAATCGAATCGGAAACGGCGCTCTCGCGACGCGCGAGTTCGGAGGCGTCAAGGATCTCGCTCTGGACGCCGCAGCGACGTTGCCATGCCGCGCGCTTGAGCAGCGTCCGCTCCTCATCTTCATTAAAGGCGACGTACAGCATTCCCTCGTCTCGATACTGCGGATCGATCGACGCCGAATCTCGCAGGCGCTCGACCGTTTCGGGAAAGCAGCGCCGCGCGGCAAGACAAAAATCGAACCACTCGCCGGGTTCTTCCATCTCTGATTGAGGCGCGAGCATTCCGGCCGCCGCCCATGAGGCTTCGCGCCCGATGACGCCGCGCTCCAAAAGAACGACGTCAAGCCCTTCAAGTGCGAGCGATTCGGCGAGCCCACAGCCAATGATGCCGCCGCCGATGATGGCGATGTCGCAAGTCTTTGAATTCATCGAACCCGTGCTCCCGCGCCGACACCCGCAAGCGACGCCCCACAGCCGGATCGTATCACCGGCGCGATGAATTGAACAACGCGCTTGCGCGCTTAATGCCCTAGAACGCAAGCGATGCCACGAGAGCGGGCACGCGCCAAGGCGCGGAAAGAGGCGACGGGCCGACGCACTGGTGCACCGAATCTGCTAACGCGGTGCAATCGTGATCTCGATGCGCGCCTTGCCCCGGGTCGGCGTGCCGGCCGTTGGCGTCTGCGTGTGGACTGTGCCGGGCGCGACGCCGAACTGCTCTTGGGAATTGATCGTGGCGATGATCGCGCCATATCGGGCGAGCTCGGCACGCGCCGAATCCGGCGTCAGTCCATAGAGATCCGGCATGGCGAAGCTTTCGCCGACGGCCTCGGCCGAAGCAAGCAGATTGACGACGGTATCGGGAGGCACGCTGGTGCCTTGCGGCGGATCGAGCGCAAGCACGACATCATCGCCCTTGCCCGAAGTCGGGATGAAAGCGACGTTGCCGACTTTAAGCCCCAGCTCGCGCAGGCGGATGCCGGCTTGAAGCCGGTGCTCTCCGACGATCTGCTCGGGGATCAGGATCATGCGCTGGCCGCTGCTGATGATGACCTTGATCGGCGAGCCGGCCTTGATCGTCGTGCCCGGACGCGGTCGCTGGCTCAGGATTTCGCCCGCCGTCATCATGTCGCTCGGCTCCTCGCGCTCGAGCTTGAGCGAAAGATCGTGCTCGCGCGCGATGGCCATCGCCTCCTCGATCGGGCGGGCCGTCAGGTCAGGCGCGGCGATTTCGTGGCCCTTGATGTAATAGCCAATAGCGAAGTAACTCGCGGCGACAAGAATGCCGAAGAAAACAGCCGTCGCCACAACCAGGCGCATGAACCCCGAAACGAACGCCAGCAGACGCGAGAGCAGCCCGCGCTTCTTCGGGCGCCGCGGACGATCTGGACGGGCCGGAGGGGCCGATCGATTCGAGGCGGATTCGGTGGGCGCGTTGGCCAAGTGGGGGAGCCTTTCTTGCAGCGCAGGATTCGCGGCGATCGCTTCGTCGCAACACATGCGCGTGCGTCCGGGCGCCGCGCTACGGCGAATCAGGCGTCCAATATAGGCGTCATGCGTGCGCATCTTCCACCAGCGAGTTGCTTCGGGGAGAAAACGCGGGCAGGTCGAGGTCTGACCTCATACCGTCGTCTCTAAGGACGCGGATTGGCGCCGTCACTTTATTTCGGCTCGACCTTGGATTTCACTCCGCTGTGCGAGAGAGGGATTCTTATCGGCACGGGCTTGGAGTCAGGATTGCCATAAGACCCCGACGAATTCGGAGAGCCGCCTTCGGTGCCGCGCTCACCTGCTTCTCTGGCTACGGCGCGACGCCGGGCACGATCTTCGATTTCGTTCGCGACAAGCTCGCCGGCCGTGACGAACGTGAACCCCCGCTCGCGGAGGCCCGCGATGATTTCGGGCACGGCCTCGACCGAACGCTTGTGAATATCGTGCAGCAGAACTATGGCGCCGGGGTGCGCCCCGCCGAGAATATGATCGCGGATCGAATCCGAAGTTTCCCCGCGTTGCCAATCGCGTGGATCGACGGACCAGTTGACCACCGTCATCGGCTCTTCATGAAGAACGGCGAACAGAGCATCATTGTGTTTGCCGTAAGGCGGGCGATAAAGCCTCGGGCGTCGGCCGGTCGCTTCGTGGATCAGGGTTTGCGTGCGCTCGACTTCGGCTCGAATCTCTTCGCTCGTCTGCGTTGTCGCATCCGCGTGGGTGAAACTATGATTGCCGATCTCGAAGCCCTGCGCAGCGATGCGGGCGGCGACTTCGGGATAAAGCCTGACTCGATCTCCGAGCAGGAAGAACGTCGCCGGGACTCCCTCGGCTTTCAAGATTTCGAGCAGGCGCGGAGTATAGGTCGGGTGAGGGCCATCGTCGAAGGTCAACGCAATGGAGCCGGTCCATGCCGGCCCGCGTGTAAAGACGGCCGCATTGCGCGCGGTGCGACCCTGCGGCGGAGCCGGGGCTGACGGCACGGTACGATCCTTTTCGATGACGGCGGAGTCGCCGTCGATGTTCGCCGGGCGCGCCGGTTCGGCGGCTGCAGACGGGGCGTCGGGTGAGGCGCCAGGCGCCTCATCGGGCAATCCGCCAATGACGAACAACGCCGCCGAGCACAAAAGGCACGCAACTGCACAAGAGAGCGGGAATTTATCTATCCTGTTCAAGCTCAAGCCCTTGCCTCGCGGGTGTTGCCCACAAAGATAGCAAAACTTCACGCGGACGAGGAAGCAAAAGACGATCCCCTATTGAAGGCCTCCCGCCAGTTACTCGTCGCCAAGGTCGTCATCATTGTCATCGGCGATCTCAGAGACGTTCAAGAGTCCGGCCTTCCACTTGAGCGTCGCCTGGAGAAAGCCGTCCAGGTCGCCGTCCATCACGGCCTGCACGTTCCCGGTCTGATGTCGCGTCCGCGTATCCTTGACCATTGTATACGGCTGAAAAACGTATGACCGGATCTGACTGCCCCAGCCGATGGCCATTTTCTCGCCCGCCTTGGCCGCCTGCTCCTCGCGCTGGATCCGGAGGAAATGCTGATACAGCTTGGAGCGCATCATCTTGAGCGCGGTCGCCCGGTTCTTGTGCTGGCTGCGTTCGTTCTGGCATTGGACAACGATATTAGTCGGGATGTGCGTCATGCGAACGGCCGAATCGGTCTTGTTGACATGCTGGCCTCCCGCGCCCGATGCCCTGTAGGTATCGACGCGCAAGTCCTCATCGCGAATTTCGATCTCGATATTGTCGTCCACATCGGGCCAGACATCGATCGAGGAGAAAGAGGTGTGACGCCGGCTGGCCGCGTCGAACGGCGAGATGCGCACCAGGCGGTGGATGCCCGACTCGCCCTTGAGCCGCCCGTTGGCGCCGGGGGCTTTGATCAGGATCGTCGCGCTGCGGATGCCGGCTTCTTCGCCCTCGGAGATCTCGACCGTCTCGACCTTCGCGCCCGATCGCTCGCACCACCGCACATACATGCGCAGGAGCATGTTCGCCCAATCGCACGATTCAGTCCCGCCCGCGCCGGCATGGACGTGCAGATAACAATCCAGGTGATCGTCCGGCTCGCTCATCAGCGCGGTGGCTTCGAGGCTGTCCAGACGCGCGAGCACCTCGCCGGTCTGTTCGGCAAGCTCGGCCATCATGGATGCGTCGTCTGAGGCCAGCTCGGAGAGTTCGAGCAGTTCGGCCGCGTCGCGATCGAGCGCTTCCCATGGCTCGACGATCGACTTCAAGGCCGTGATGCTTTTCATCTCCGCCTGGGCCGCCTGCGCGTCGTCCCAGAAGCCCGGCTCTGCGGCCTTGACTTCGAGCTGTTCGAATTTCTTGCGCCGATTCGCGAGGTCAAAGATAGTCCTTGCTCTGCGTGACGCGGCGGTTGATGTCGTTCAGGGTCTGGATGGTTTCTTCGGGGCGAATGTCGGGGGTCACAGGTCGGGTGCTCCTTCAAAGCGTGCGTCGC
>JAJFLK010000012.1 GCA_021772735.1 Candidatus Sumerlaeota bacterium
CGGCAGAAACAAACGGACCATCTGCGGGGGAAAGCGTCCCACGACGGCCGCGTATCCGAAGGCATAGACGGCGATAACGACGAATATGAAAATCGCTGCCGGGTCGTCGTCCTTCCGGGCAAGCGCCCGCAAAATCATGATCGCCACAGCGAGCAAAAGCAGCTCGCTGTAAACGGAGCGGCCGCTGATGACTTCCAGGCTGTTCAGAACGATGCGCGCGGCAACGTCGATTCGCTCGGCGCCGATCTTTTCGCGAGGCAATAATTTCGCCCCGAGCACAGGGCGCGGGGCCGGCCTCCGTACCGCGGGCCCGGCAAAAGCTGGTCCCGGCTCGACCCGGGCCGATTCCGGAATCACTTTCAGGTTCATCCGGCTGGGCAGATAAAGCATCGCCTCGGTGGCCTGCGCCGGCCCGATCGCAGCAAGGAAGATACTCGCGAGCAATATCCCTCCGCATCCAAAAGCCAACACGTCCACGCCGAATAGGCGACTGCGGGCGGCGCGACCTTCTCCCCTCAAGGCCGTCACAAAGATGAATCCGAGCCAGGCGAAAACGAGCAGCCCGAGCTCTTGATGAACGTGACAGGCAGCCGAGAGCGAAAGCCCGGAGAGAAACAAAGACGAGAACCTAAGCAACCGCTTGCGATCGCCGGCATCGCGATAGACCAGGATCATCGCGAACGAAAGCAGAACGAACGTCGTCGAAGGGGCGTGGATCATTTCGTCGCGCGCGAAGGCGAGGACGTACGGCAAGAACGCGTAAAGCGTTGGTGGAATCAGCGCGAGCCAAAGATTGCGGGTCAGCCGCCATGCGATGCCGTACATCAGCGCGATACTCGCGACATCGAACCCGGCGTGGACCAGTTTGACGGCGATGTCGTTATAGCCGAAGGCCTTGATCGCCAGAGCCTGGATCAAGAACGCCATCGGCCGGTAGTGCTCGATCGCCACCGGCCCCTCGTCGAGCCAAAGCTTTCCCATCCGCAGGTAATAATGCCCGTCGCCCAGGAGCATCATGCCGATCCGCGTGATGCCGGTATAACGAATCCAAATGACACAGAACAGAAGAACGAACGCGACGCACAGCGGAAGCTCGCGGTTAAGCCACCGTGGGCTCCGGCCGACATCAAGCCCGGAACCCGGATCTTGATTTCCGGACGTCATTGAACTGCGATCCCCCCGTCAATCCTAAGCCGACCCGATCGATTCCGTCGCCGCAGCGTCCGAATCGGGCCCCGCATTCGGTTCTGCGCCGGGATTCAGTCCTGTCCCGGCTCGCTGCTCCAGATACCACTGGATCGTCCGGCCCAGCCCTTCCTCGAAACTCGTCTTCGCGCGGAATCCGAACTCGCGCTCCGCGCGTGCGGTATCAAGGCTGCGGCGGGGCTGGCCGTCCGGCTCCGAATCGTCCCACTCAATCTTTCCCTCGAACTTCATCAAGCCGCAGATCCGCTCGACCAGCTCGCGAATCGTAATCTCCTTGCCGGCGCCGAGGTTCACCGGCTCCGATCCGTTGTATCGCTCTGCCGCAAGCGCGACGCCCTCGGCACAGTCCTCGACGTAAAGAAACTCCCGCGTCGCATTGCCCGTGCCCCAGCAGACGATCCGGCCCTCACCTGCCTCCATCGCGTCGGCGACCTTCTTGATGATCGCCGGGATGACGTGCGAAGACGCCGGATTGAAGTTATCGCCGGGACCATAGAGATTAACCGGCAGCAAGTAGATCGCATTGAAACCGTATTGCTGCCGATAGGCCTGAGCCTGGACGAGGAGCATTTTCTTGGCCAGGCCATACGGCGCGTTCGTCTCCTCGGGATATCCGCCCCAGAGGTTTTCTTCCTTGAACGGGACGGGCGTGAATTTCGGGTACGCGCAGATCGTCCCCAAGGCAACGAATTTTTCAACGCCGCGCAGGCGCGCCTCTTCGATCAATTGCACGCCCATCATGAGATTGTCGTAGAAAAATTGTCCCGGATTCTCGCGGTTTGCCCCGATTCCGCCGACTGCGGCCGCCAGGTGGATGATCACTTCGGGACGGGCCTCATCGAGCAGACGCCGGACGGCATCGCCGCGAACGAGATCGAAATCGGCGCGGCGCGGGACGAACACCTGATTGCAGCCGCGAGCGTGCAGACGGGCCACAAGACGCGACCCCATAAACCCGGCGCCACCGGTCACGCAGATTCGTTTGCCCGTCAGGGGAGATTCAGTCATGAATGCTCTTCAACGCTCATCACAGTTCCTCAATATCATCTGCTCATCGTGACGAGTAAGGGGCAGTCCTCTATTGTCGCACCGCCCATGCGATTCGTCCATAACTGAACCGAAAACAGGTGGCCGTTTTTACTTTTCCCGACTTCTTGCGGGAGCTCGGCACGCTCACTGCGGCAGGCTCATGAAAGCCCCGCTGCTGCGCGATCGCCTCTCGCGGCCCCCGTCGATCTCATCGGCCGCGAGGCCTCGCGCATACGTCAACGCCCGACTGACGCGTTCGCGCAAGAAGCCCGAGCGAGCCATCATCGACGAGCGCTCCAGTTCGTC
>JAJFLK010000111.1 GCA_021772735.1 Candidatus Sumerlaeota bacterium
GAGCGCCGCCGTGCTCCCGCCGTCATCCCGGCCCAGGCTCGCGCGGTCTATGATGTCACCGGCGCCGGGGATTCGTTCGTCGCGGCCATGAGCCTCGCGTTGGCCGCCGGGGCGGGCGTTGTCGATGCGGCCCAACTGGGCAACGCCGCCGGTTCAATCGTTGTCGGGAGGATCGGCACGGCAATAGTCGAACCCGGCGAGCTGGCGCGCGCCGTCGAGCCGGGCGATGCCGGGCACAAACTGCGCAGCCCGGCGCAAATGAAGAACGAGATTGAAGCTCTGCGGGCCGCGGGTAAAACCGTCGTTTTTACCAACGGTTTTTTCGACCTTTTCCACTTGGGCCATCTCAAATTCCTGGAACGCGCACGACGGCTCGGCGGAGCCCTCGTCGTCGCGATCAATTCGGACGCCAGTGTCCGCCGTCTGAAGGGACCGCCCCGCCCCGTCCTGGGCGAGACCGAACGCGCGGCGATCTTGTCTTCTCTCGATTTCGTCGACTACATCGTCATCTTCGGCGAGGCGACACCCGAGGCGCTCCTGCGGCGTCTGCGCCCGGATGTGCTGGTCAAAGGCAAGGCCCTGCATTCGGAGCAAGTCGTTGGCCGCAAGATCGTCGAGGCCGGCGGTGGCCGGGTCGAAGTTCTCCCCATGCTCGGCGAGACATCAACCGACGCCACGGTCGAACGCATCGCCCGCCAAAGCCGGCGCAGGCGATAGCACGTAGACACTTTCCAGGGGATCGACCGGCGTGATCTCTCGCCCACCCTTATATGACCCGCAAGCATCAGGCGACCCGATCCAAAAGCTCGCCCCTCTCGGGGATCGCGAACCCGGATTTCGCCCTGACCGAAACCATGCGCATTCTGAGGCGCGAGGTCCGGAGCTGGCCGACTCCCGTCGTGACGATATACGCCCAGCGCAAGATGACGCCGTTTCACATCCTCGTCTCGACGATCATCAGCCTGCGCACCCAGGACAAAACCACGGCCGAGGCCTCCGAGCGGCTTTTCGCTCTGGCCCAAACTCCACAATCGATGGCCGGCCTCTCCGATTCGCACATCGCCAAGGCGATTTATCCCGCCGGATTTTATCGAACCAAAGCCCAGACTCTGCGTGAGATAAGCCGAGAATTGGTCGCCTACCACGGCAGCGTCGTGCCCGATACCGTCGAAGAACTGGTCAAATTCAAGGGAGTCGGGCGGAAGACGGCCAACCTGGTCGTGACGCTCGGATTTGCGAAGCCGGGCATCTGCGTGGATACACACGTTCACCGGATCACGAATCGCTGGGGTTATCTGAAGACAAAGAACCCTGATAAGACTGAGCTTGCTCTTCGATCACACCTGCCCAAGCGCTACTGGATCCCGATTAATGATTGGCTTGTCGCCTTCGGGCAAAACCAGTGTCGACCGGTGTCGCCGATCTGCTCGACCTGCGCAATGGCGGGGATTTGCGCCCGCGTGGATGTCACAATATCGCGCTGAAGAGGCGGCCGGGATGGGCGGATTTGACAATTTGCCTCGTCCAGGAATCGCCACAGCAAGATTCGGTCGTTTGCCTGAGCAATAGACCTAATCCGAGGCGACCCGCCGGCCGATATTTCTAGAGGGGGTTGTGGTGTCCGGCGGGAGTTCCCGCTGGGGGAATGGCACTTGAAGTAAGTATAGAACAGGACCAATCATGACTCCCGTAAATGAATTCAAGGCAGAACCGGTGATTCTAGTCGGCATGGCTGAGCTGAGCGTCACGAACCACCCGAACAGCTGCCTGACGACGAGCCTGCTGGGTGCCGGCATCGTCGTCGCGGTCCATGACCCCGAATCACACGTCGGGGGCCTTCTCCACTTTATGCTGCCGCGCTGGTCGATTGATAAGGAATCCGCACTCGATAACCCCGCCCTCTTTGCCGACAGCGGCATCCCAGCTCTCTACAAGCGATGCTACAAAATGGGCGCCGAGAAGGAGCGGATGAAGTGCTATTTGATCGGGGGGGCGAACGTGATGGACCGCACCGGGGGATTCAACCTCGGCGCGGATAACCTGAACGCCGCAACCGACATCCTGAGCAAGAACGGCGTGTCGGTCGAGAAAACATGGTCCGGCGGAATCGAAGGCAGAGTCATCAAGTTCCATACAGACGCCGGCCGGGTCGACGTGCAGATCCGCGGTCAACAAGAGGTAGAGTAATGCTTCTGCTAAAGGACCTCGTCAGGAAGGTCAAAGATCTGCCCCCGCTCCCCGATATCGTGGTTAAGCTGCTCCAGGCCAGCCGCGACCCCGATGCCTCGGTCCGCGAGATGGTCGAATTGATCAAGCATGACCCCGCGTTGACGACCAAAGTTCTGCGCCTGTGCAATTCCTCGTATTACGGCCTTCCGCGCAAGATCAATTCGATTCAGGAAGCACTCGTTTATATCGGGACCGATACGCTCGTCAATTTCATCCTGGCCGGGTGCCTGGCCGCGTTTTACCAACAGTCCCAGGACGGATACGGGCTCGAAAGTGGCGACCTGTGGCGTCATTCGGTCGGCTGTGCGATCGCTGCTCAGCTTCTGAGTCCGGCAGATGACGACGCGCTGAAATCCGAGGCGTTCACTGCCGGACTGCTTCACGACGTTGGCAAGATCATCCTCAGTTCCTTCGTCGGCGACAAGATGCAGGAAATCATGGATATCGTTAAGGATGAAGATATTCCGTTCGAGAAAGCCGAACGGCGAATACTCGGTTTCAGCCACACCGAAGCCGGCGCACAGATGGCAAAGATGTGGAATCTGCCCGAGCCCCTGATCGAAGCGATCTCGTTGCATCAGACGCCCCAGGCGGCAGTGAACCACAAACGCCTCGTGGCCCAGGTGCACGTCGCCAACATTCTGTGCATCAGCTTCGGGATCGGCATCGGGACCGATGGCCTGGCATACTCGTTCGATCCCTCGGCGATGGAGGAGCTTGAATTGAATTCGGACGATCTGTATGCGATTTCAGTCAAGGTCCATGACCAGTTCTCGCGCGCCGAGGATATGATCGGCCTGATCGCGCCGACCGGCCATGCGGATGCAAAAGCCGCGTAAGGCGGGATCCTCCGCCCGCGCCCGGATCGAACGACGACCCCATACATTCGAAAATAACGCTCTTGAACGCGATGCCCGTGTGGCATGATCGCGTCGATGTCCAGCACCACACCCGAAATTGAACTCCCAAGGGTCCGCGCATCGCTATGGTCGCCCGGATCGCTCATGGCGATGGCGTTGCTTGCGTGCGTTTGCGTGATGCTGACGCTCGTCCCGCTGCGCAGTTCTCATGACGAGTGGTGGCATCTCAAATCCGGCAAGTGGATCGACGAACACGGCCTGCCCGAGAACGATATCTTCACCTACACGGCCGAGGACATCGCCTGGCACAACCACGAATGGCTGGCCCAGGTCGGCATGTGGCGGATTTACAGGCTCGGCGAGCTGAACGGTCTGGGCGGCGTGCGCGCGATCGTCATCGCCAAGGCCGCATTCATCACGTTTTTCTACGTCTTGTTCGCAATCGCGCTGGCGCGATCCACGGGAGCCC
>JAJFLK010000112.1 GCA_021772735.1 Candidatus Sumerlaeota bacterium
GCCCACCGAATTCAAGAAAGTGGAAAAGGGGCCACGTCGAGGGCAGAAGATGGTGTGGATGACGAAATACAGCCGAGACCATGATATACGTCAAATCAAGATCTGCTTCTTGCCGGGCACCTGGAGAAAACTGGTCGAGAAAGATGGGGATAAGATGAGGCAATCCGATGACGAGGGCGAGCAGAACCGTTAGAGCGTATTTCTTGACGGAGACAAGGCTGCTGAACGCCGCCAGCGACGCCGTGATGAGCAAGAATTGTTGACCTGTATTTACGTGAAGATTGATAGCCATGCCCAGACACACACCCGCCCAATAGTAGCGGGCACGAAGCAGACTCAGGGCGCCTAAGAATCCGAACGTCAGAGCAAGGGTTTGTGGAGTGAGAAACGGATAGAGAAAGTCGTTATCGCCGAGCGTGAATGTTCCCCACTGCTTGCCGCGAGTCATCACAAAAGAGACTGCAAAGGAGCCGAGCGAAGTGCAGAGGACCTCCAGCCGAGAACTGAAGACCCGATCGGCGAGAAGGAAATGGATCCAGCCCAAAGCCATCGCGCCGATTGTCCAGAAGAAGAAGAACATGGCAGGGCACCACGACTCGGGTAGACGCGCGAAAAATTTGGAGAACAGGTAGTAACCGTTGACCCCTTCCGAGACGTTCGTATACCAGTCTGTCGCGAGGAACCCGGGGTCGCGATTGCGGCCGATGAGCGAATGGTAGATCACGGAATTGTAGTTGCCGTAGTCGTAATCCATCCTCCAGGCAGCGAAGACCAAAAGAACCGCGGAAAACGCCAGCGCTTGGAGATAAGCTGGTCTTCGAAAAAAAAATGTTCCGGCTAATCCGATTGCGCAGAGTGCCGCATAGACGCGCAGAGCAAGCCACCGGCCCCGCTCTATCTCGTCGCCTTGATCAGCAGGGAGCCAGTGTTCCGGTGTGACGAAGTTCCACAAGGCGAAACCCGCCAGCCCTGTAGTGATGATAGCCACGAAAATTTGAGCGGGAGGCCACTGGCGAGGAGTAATTCCCAGAATGGGGCCATTATTCTCATTCACTATATTCGACCTGCCTCGGAATTTCGGGCGCGAAGCGCGTCCTCGCCCGTGGAAGAGCAGAGTGTTCAGTCTTGCGCCGAGGCTCGGACGAACTTTGAAGAACCGAATGAGACTGCGAGCGCCTCTGACGGCCATAAGAGGAGATGTCAAGTTATGATGCGCCCGCCTATACATCGAGCCGATTCGCTTAGATTCTGGACCTGATTAAACCTGCGCTCAATCCATTTCCTGCCGGCAATAACAAAGCATGATCGCAATTAGCGAGTTATCTTACCTCCAAAGACGAGTCCAGAACCTATATTAGGGTATCGGGCGATCGGTCTTGCCCCGTTTCGAGATTGGGGTCGGGATTGTTATTGCGAGAACGGGAAGAGCAACACGCGCGGCCGTCGTTTCTCGCAGCATGGGAGCCTCCCGCAGGGATACGACCACAAATACGTTTACTCTCACATCGCTTACAACCTCAAGGTGACCGATATGCAGGCGGCGATTGGATGCGCGCAGCTTGATAAATTGCCGGGCCTCATCGAGGCCCGACGGCGCAACTGGGCCACGATGCACAGAGGCTTGAGTCGGCATGCGGCGCATTTGATTCTGCCCGAGGCCACGGCCCAGAGCGAGCCGTCGTGGTTTGGGTTTGTGATCACGGTTCGCGAAGGCGCACCATTTTCGCGAAACGACTTAACGGGATACCTCGAGAGCCATCGGGTCGAGACTCGGAATCTCTTCGGCGGCAACCTTCTGCGTCATCCCTCCTTCGAGCACATTGCCTACATGCTGGAAACCTTCGACGCGTTTTTCTCCAGCTATTTAAGGCGCGCGATGGCTCTCACGCGCAACATCAGGATGATAGTGGCGCCCTCCGGCTACAATGAGAATACCCAGATGCTCGCGCCTCCTCCACGCCTGTTCGCGTCGGGATCGGCCAGGCTGAAGGAAGTTCCGTGGTATTGGCTCAGCATGGCGCCGACATGAAGGTTGCTGATTCCCACGACGACCGCGACGTATTGCACGTCGTCGACGCTGTATGTCACGAGGCCCGAGCTGGGCGCATCATCGAGTTTGGCCTGCCACAGGAGCTCACCGGTCGTGTCATCAAACGCCTTTAGCGAAGGCTCCAGATCGCCGGAGAAGAGCACGCCCCCGGCTGTTGCCAATAGGCCTGTCGATAGCGGAGCGGCCTGATCGTGGGACCACGCCAGTTTCTGATTTACGACGTCAACGGCCTGCAATCGGGCCAACGTTCCGTCGCTCGCATCCGGGTGCTCTGCTCCCGTAATCCCGATCCCTGAAGTCAAGAGTCGGAACCCCTCGGGGCCCAGAAGCATGCACCACTCGGTGATGGGCACGTAGACGAGATTGGTCTCGGGGCTGAACGAAGTCGGCGGCCAGCATCGGGCGCCCGAGGCGTTTGGGCAGACCACGCAGGGTCGATCCACGTCGGGCATTTTTTCGGGATCGATCGTTTTGGCGCCGGTCACCGGGTCGATCGCGGTGATCACGTTCTGCGTTCCGGTATCGACCGAGAACAGATACTCACCCGTCGCGGCATCCAGCGCATCGAGGATAGCCATTTTCCCGATGTTCATGACGACCTTGCGCGTCTTGCCGTTGACAGACACGTTTGCGATCTGGCGCTCGAAGGCCCAGTCCAGATCCCATTGATCGTTTGCCATGTGTTGATAGTACCAGACGAGTTCGCCGGAATCGGCGTCGATGGCCACGGTGCAGTTCGTGAAGAGCGCGGCGTTGGAGACGCCCTCCTTATTGATTGAATGCAGGAGAGGGCCGGTATCGTAGGTCGGAGCAATGCCGTAGTAGATCAGGTTCAATTCGGGATCATAGGTACCCTGATGCCAGACCGATCCGCCACTGCGTTTGTCGATCGGCAGGTCGTTCCAGGTCTCACCCCCCGGTTCGCCCGGCCGCGCGATGGAGTTGAAGCGCCAGGCCTCCTCGCCGGTCTCGATATCCACGGCGAGGATGAATCCGCCTCTGGGGGCAAAGCTTCCTGTGATCCCCTGGAGCACGTTTTTCCCGACGACCAGCGGCGAGCTTCTCAACTGCCATCCGCCCAACCCGCCCGTCGATGATTCCGTTGTGACGGTGTGATCCCAGATCAACTCGCCGGTCTTCGCGTTCAGTGCGATCAGGTGCATGTTCGAGGTCGGCACGAAGACTTTATCGCCCTGTAGCGCGAGCCCCAGCTTCGAGCTGGATCGACGCGCGTCCTCGTATTGATACTTCCAAAGCACGTTCCCATTGGTGGCATCCAGGGCGAGCACGGTATCGGGGAAGGTATGCACGAACATCACGCCGGCGTGAACAAGCGGCGTCGCCATGCTTGAGCCTGAACGCAGAGGCGCCCGCCATGCCGGGGCGAGGTCGCCGATGTTCTCTTTATTGATTCGCGTCAGCGGACTGAAACTTTGGCCGTCCGAACTCCGCCCCCATTGCAGCCAGTCGTTGGGCGAAGGGTTCTCAAGCATCTCATCCGTCACGGCTGGAAGGTTCTTGAGCAGCGCCGTCTGCTCGGCCGATGCAGCGACGGGGACATATGGATCGAATTCCATCCCCTCGCCGCGGGGGATCTTGATTTTGGCGAGCCGGGACATGCCCGAGGGCAATTCAACCTCGCCTGCCGGGAAGTCATTGGACGCCAGGATGTAAGCCAGAATGTTGGTGTAGGCTTCGTCGCTTAAGGGGCCAGGTTCGGCGGCGGACTCCGGAGGCATGCGGTGCAGATGGAACGAGAGAAATTCGGCGGACTTGCCGCGCCACATCTGATTGAAGCGATCTCCAACGAGACCGGGCGAAAGATGGATGCCTTCGAGCCGGTCGCCGTGACACGATGCGCAACTTTCCCGATAAGCCTGTCTTCCGGCGCCGGCCTGGGCTTTTGTGAATTCCGGCGTTTTCTCGCCGGCGGGGGTCGCAACCCTCGTCATGCCAGGGAAGATGAGGATGGCAACAAGCGCACACATTCTAAGGGTGTTCATGACGTTTCCAATTCTCTGAGAATTTCCGATTAGACACAGCTTCTTCGTTTCGGGCTTCTACCGTGGGGGATTGTGCCGATTTTGCGTGTGAAATTCGACGCGTTTTTTGCGCAACGACGCGCTCGCGTCGATCGACCGATTCTTCGGTGAAGGCACGGCGTGGACGACCGCCGTCCCGCTCGACGCCCCGCTGGCAGGTGCGCTCTCCTGGCAGCTTTACGAATAGGCAGCTCGCGCCGTCAGCGCTTTCCGCCTGCGGGCGCCTGCCCGCCGGTGTGGGTGAGACCACCGCCGAGACCCGCGTGAGCGACGGGTCGGTCAAGAAAAGATGTTTGAAATTACATGATAATCATGTAAACCTCCATGCATTACGGTGATTTGGAGGTCGCTATGTTTGTGAATTTGCCCGAAACGGAATTGGAAAAGATCCGAAAATGCTCGGCCTTACTGGGATGGATCGGATGGGGCTTAATTGGATTGGCAGCCCTCGATGTCGTCTCGTCCATCGGGATATGTCTCGCGGGGAAGGTGTCCCCCGAAATGCTCTTGTCGAGTTTTTCGGCGATGACCTTCAAAGAACTCCTCCCGGGCCTGCTCGTTCTGCTGGCCGCGCAATTTGGTCGATACCTTTTCGGGCTTGACGCCCGCCCGCGCTGGTTGCTCAAGCGGGGGACCTTTATTCTGTGTGCGGCCGGGGTCGCGTATATCTACATGCTCTACGATGCCATAAGCCACATGCCTGGACTATTTCAAACTTCCGAAGGTCAGAGTCTATTTGTCGAAGGCCAGATCCTTGAGGCCCTTGGGTGGATCATAATGATCTTCGTGTCGGCAGTTGTGCCCAACGTGCTCTTTTTCGCCTCAAAGTTCGTGATCGCCTTTGTTCTGGCTTACACGCTGCGGTGGGTGCTGCCGTTGATCGACGAAGCCAGGATGACAGCATAAGGGGGCGAGCCATGATCAGAATCAAACTAGGCCATGTGTTGCTCGATCGCGGGATGACTTTAACCCGGCTCTCGGAGAAAACGGGAATCGCGCTGAACAATCTCTCGATCATGAAGACCAACAAGGCGAAAGCCATTCGATTATCCACGCTCAATCTTATTTGCCGAGAGACCGGCGCCACTCCGGGCGAACTGCTCGAATTCGTTCCGGAGGATGAGGCGGACCGAAAACCCTTTTGACTCCACACAACCTCTTATCTCCTGAACTTTCGGTCCGGCTACACCAGTGTGGGAACTCGATTTTCCCCCTCGGTTTGGAGCACGATGCTCAGGCGGATCTGGCTGGGACAACGCATTGTGCGAACGTCATGAAGCTCGGGCGTAGATCGCGCAATTAGTGGGGTTCGATCTTCCGGCGCCAAGAGCCGGCTCGTTCGAGCTGTTCAGCGCCCAGACCGTATTCCCTTGCGCTTTGAATCCGAGCCTCTAGTATCCACCTCGTATAGGATCTAGAAGAGCCGATGGTAAACCTACCCGCACCGACAGAGGTCACAATGCCGCGAGTTCGCGTGGGCGGGGTCATTGGCCTGTTCGCGCTGTTCATTGTGATCGTCGGGTTGCGGACGGCCTTATTTACGGTCTCTCCGCGAGAGCAGGGCGTGGTCCTTCGATTCGGCAAATTCACGGGAAAGATCGCCGAGCCGGGTTTAAACGTGAAGGTTCCGTTCGGTATCGATCGTGTGGAGAAGGTCGCCGTCGAGACACAAAACAAAGAGGAATTCGGCTTTCGGACAGTCAGCGCCGGGGTTCGGACACAATATGCCAACACTAATCAACTGAATGTCTCTCTCATGGTGACCGGCGACCTGAATGCCGCCGTTGTTGAGTGGATCGTTCAGTATCAAGTCGGCAATCCAACCGACTATCTGTTCAATGTGCGTCAGCCAATCGACACGCTTCGCGATGCCGCCGAATCGATTTTGCGCGAGGTCGTGGGCGACCGGACGATCGACGAGGTATTGACGATCGGCCGCCAGGATATCGAGGTGACGGCACTCACCGAGCTTCAGGATCTCATGAATCGGTATCAGATGGGCATCAGCATCGAGCAAGTGGTCTTGCAGGACGTTAACCCCCCAGACGCGGTCAAGGCGTCGTTCAACGCCGTCAACCAATCGCAGCAGGAGAAAGAAAAGCTCATCAACCAGGCTCGTGCCGAATACAACAAGGTCGTCCCCAGGGCGCGCGGCGAAGCCCAGCAGGGCATTCAGGAAGCCGAGGGTTATGCCACGGAGCGGGTCAATCAGGCCGAGGGCGATGTGGCTCGGTTCAACGCGATGTATGCCGAATATACGAAGGCTCCCGAAGTCACCCGGCGCAGGATTTATCTGGAGACCATGAGCAAGGTCATCCCGAAGCTGGGCAGCAAGATTGTCATCGACGACGACGTGCAGGGAATTCTCCCCCATCTGCAACTTCCGACGCAGGAGGCGCCCAAGCGATGAAGCCGGCCTCTGCAGTATTTGGAATCCTCGTCTTCGCGGGCATCATCGTCCTGAGCGGCGCGTTTTATACCGTTCATGAAACCGAGCAGGTGGTCGTCACGCAGTTTGGCGCGCCGGTCGGCAATTCGGTCACCGATGCGGGGCTTCACTTCAAGGTCCCGTTCATCCAGAGCGTGAACCGCATTGAGAAGCGGGTCTTGGAATGGGACGGCGACCCCAACCAGATCCCGACGAAAGATAAGCTATTCATTTCGGTCGATACCTATGGGCGCTGGCGGATTGCTGATCCTCTGCTTTATTTCCAGCGTTGTAAGACCGAAGCATCTGCTCAATCCAAGCTCGATGACGTTCTGGACGGCGAGACGCGCAACGCGATCGCGCGGCACGAGTTACTTGAGATCATACGCACGAGCAATCGTGAACCGGTACTCGACGACAAACTGGCTGAAGCGGCCGGCGCCGGCTCTTCGATCGGCACGTTGGACCCGATCTCCGTCGGCCGGGTAAAGATCGCCCAGGAGATCCTCAAGAAATCACAGGTGCGCGTCTCCGATCTGGGGATCGAGCTGCTCGATATTCGATTCAAGCGCATCAATTACAATCCGGACGTGCAGGAGAAGATTTACGAGCGGATGATAAGCGAGCGCTTGCAGATCGCCGACAAATTCCGCTCCGAGGGCCAGGGCGAGGCCGCGCGCATCCTGGGCGAAAAACAGCGAGAGCTGCTGCGGATCAACTCCGAAGCCTATCGAACCATCGAGGAGATCAAGGGCCGCGCCGACGCACGCGCGACGGAGATCTATACCTCTGCCTATAATCAGGGCGAAGAGGCCTACGAGTTCTACGAGTTCCAGAAAACCATGGAAACATATATCGGGACGCTCGATCGAAGCACCATGCTCATCTTGTCGACGAGTTCAGATTTCTTCAAATTCCTAAAAGGGATCGATCCGGACGCCGAGGACGAATAGGCAAAGGACGCTTGATCCGGCCGGTTCGTTCGCCTCGCGTGTCTGCCGGGGTCAATCCGGACGGCCTGCCCCGGCGCGTAGCCTGCTCAGATCCAGAATGACGAGCGGGAGATCTCGGTAGACCGTTGCGCGCTTTAGCTGACGGGTGATCTCGAAGCCTCCGACCTGGCCTTCGTCGAATCGATTTTGAGTCCGTTCGTTGAAGGGTTTGAAATACACGGGCGGGCTGGAGCGCAGATGGCCCAGGTCCACGAAGAGGTGCGTGACACCGAATTCATCGCGAAGGCGAATAAGCGGCTCGATGTTCCCGGCGAAGTAAGCGTCGATGAGGGCGCTCATACGCTCTCGCATTGCGAGGACATACACGGTGTGAAATCCCTGATGGGTCTCGCGGCTGATCAGCACCGAACGACGGCAGACGTACGGGAAATTATCAACGGGGCCTTCGGGCCAGCCGGCGATGAGGCTGTCGGGCGGTATCGAAGCGACAAATTTATAGAGCGAGTTCTCGCTGTCCCAACGCATGTATCCGGCAAGGGCGTTGCCGCGCCCTCCGGCAAGAACGAGCGTGAAGATGCAGATCGCCAGCATGCTTGTGGCTCGAACTCGGGGGCGTTCGCGCAACCGCCGAAACAAAGAGGGCAGTTCGCCGGCGGCTGCCGGCAGCGCGATCGCCGCGAGGATTGGAATCGGATACGTGATGTAACGGTGCGGGATATACAGGCGCGGAGCCACGAGCGCCGAGATGCCGTAGCCGATCACTCCGGCCGCGAACAGCGTCAGCAGCCGCCGGGCTCCGGCGTCGCGCATCGCCAGACGAACCATGCCGATCAGCATGATGATATGGATTGTCCACATCAGAATGCGCGTGCGCGTTGCGGCCCGTTCGCGGCCGCCATCGCCCGTGCCACCCTCCCGAGCCGGTGCTCCGATGGATTCGATCCACGCAGGGCCCGCGCCGAGAAAGGTCGCTCGAGACTGGTGGCGAATCGCGTTCCAGGGACTTCCGAACGGGGCGCGATCACCGGGGCCGAATCGGCCGCCGGGGCCGCTTTCGGGAAACTCCGTCGCATCGGCCGGGGTCAGAACAGGGCCGAAACGATGAGACGAGATCGCAACCGGAAGAACGATGATCGCCGCCATGAGCGCGGTCGCCGAGAGGACGCCCAACCGACGGCGAAGGCTCCAATGCGCCGCCGTTCCTCGATCCCGGGCCGGAAGAACGAGCAGCGTCAGCGCCAGCGCGAATCCTCCGATCGCGGTGGCGACGGGATAGAACGCCGCCGCAATCACAACAATGCCGCATAGCAGGACGACTCTGCCCCGGACGAGCGCCAGTGCGACGAGGGCCAACAATGGAAATGCAAAAGCACGCGGCAGGCCACCCGCCGCAGACAGGAAGAATGTGGGCGTGGAAAGGCAGATGGCGACGGCGCACCATGCCGCCGGCATCGCGCCGAACCTGGCTGCCGCCATCGCCATCGCAGTGAGGAAACCTGCCATCAGAAAGACTGGGAGAAGCTTGCTCAGGGCCACCGGGTCAGCGAGCCGCGCGGAGCCGATGTAGAGAAGCCGATAGCCGACCGGGAAGCAGGACATGTAGTAATCGGCGATCAGGTCGTCCTGGAAAAGCGACGAATCCTGATACCGGAAGAAAGGCCAGATCTGTTGCCGCACATCTTCGTTGAACACATCTGCTTCGGCTATGGGCGTCGCCATTCCGAGCAGGGCAGGCTCGTAGATAATGACCAGGGAGGCGACGAATAGCGCAAGGCTCAGGCCGGTCTTGAGCCACTTGATCACGTCTATATCGAGTTCGCGTGTGAGGGCATCGGCCAGCTTGGGCATCGGACTAATTCGCTCTTGCGCGCCACTTGGATGACTTCGATCGGGCCGCTTTTTGCTTGGCCTGGGCCCGGGAGTTGACGATGTGATGAGGTGGGCCGGGCGGGTCGAAGAGGGCACCCGGCACCCCGCAATCCGCCTTCGGAGTTGACGCGGCTCACCTTAGAGCAGATATCTGTAGGATTCAATGGGGGGGTTATCGGGGATTTCCCTCCGTTGTATCGAACGAGAGCTTGCCGTCCGGGGCCCGGTAATGTAGATTTATAGATTCGCCCGGTGGCCGACGAACATTCGGCCGATAATCATCGGGTTCCGTTCAGGCAGGAAAGCAAAGTATTTATGATTCACCCCGACAAGATCCGCAATCTGGCGATCATCGCCCATATCGACCACGGGAAGACCACCCTGATCGACGCGATATTCAGCGCCGCGAGGACGTTCGAGAGTCATCGCGAGGTCGCCGAGCGCGTGATGGACAATAACGACATCGAGCGCGAGCGTGGAATTACGATCCGCTCCAAGCATTGCAGCGTGGAGTGGGACGGCCACCTGATCAATATCATCGATACTCCGGGGCATGCGGATTTCTCCGGCGAGGTCGAGCGGGTTCTCTCGATGGTCGATTCGGTCCTGCTGCTCGTGGACGCGAACGAAGGGCCGATGCCGCAGACCCGATTCGTCCTGATGCGGGCCCTTCGGCTCGGCCTCAAGCCGATCGTCGTCATCAATAAGGTGGATCGTCCCAACGCGCATCCGGACAAGGCGCTGGACAAGACATTCGATCTCTTCATTGAGCTGGGCGCGACCGACGAGCAGGCGGACTTCCCGGTTCTCTATGGATCCGGGCTGGATGGCTGGCTCGTGCGCAACCTGGAAGGCGACGAACGCGATGGGATGCGGCCGCTTTTCGAGGCCATTATCAGCGAAGCGCCCGCGCCGCTCGTCGACGAGGACGGCCCGTTTCTCATGCAGGTCGGCACGCTGGCCTGGAGCGATTACGTCGGCCGGATCGGCTGTGGACGCGTCGTCAGCGGGCGCTTGTCAAGAGGCGCAGCCATGGACCGCATCTGCACGGGCTGGCGCGAACCCGGCAATCGGGATTCGGGCTGGAAGGTCACAGGTACGAGCCGCGTCAAAGCCGTCCATATGTGGGTGACGCGCGGGCTGGAACGGACCGAAACCGAAGAGATCGTCGCGGGCGATATCGTCTGGCTCGCCGGTCCTGACGAGATCAATATCGGCGATGTCTTCGCCGAGCCCGAAACCGCCACCGAGGGCCTCGCGCCACACGAGATCGAAGAGCCGACTGTCTCGATGCTGTTTCTGACCAACACCGGTCCATTTTCCGGCGCCGAGGGAAGCGCCATCACATTGCGCGAATTGGACGAGCGTCTGGCCCGCGAACTGCGCACGAATGTTGCGCTGCGGGTCGAGGACGTGGGCCGCCCCGACGGGTTGAAAGTCTCGGGCCGTGGCGAGTTGCACCTTGCGATCCTTATCGAGGAGATGCGACGCGAGGGAATGGAGCTGTGCGTCTCCAAACCCGAGGTCATCGCGCACACCGATGCGAACGGCAAGAAGACCGAGCCCATGGAACAACTCATCATCGACGTTCCGGAGCAATACCAGGGCGTGGTGATCGAGAAACTTTCGGGCCGCAAGGGTCAGATGCAGCACATGGAGAATTCCAGAACCGGAATCGCACGGCTCGAATTGGTAATTCCTACGCGTGGGCTGATCGGCTACCGCAATGAATTCCTGACCGATACACGAGGCCTCGGGGTCATGTCTTCGCGCTTCACGGGATATGGCGCATGGAAGGGGCCGATCATGACGCGGAGCCGCGGCTCGCTGGTCAGCATGGAAACCGGCGCGGCGACGGCCTATCAGATCGAGAGCCTTCAGACGCGCGCGACGTTGTTTGTCGAGCCGACCGAAAAGATTTATCTGGGCCAGATCGTCGGCGAGAACTCGCGCGGCGAAGATATGCCGTGCAACCCGACGAAGAAAAAGGCGCTGACGAATCACCGGGCCTCGACCAAGGATTCAACCACGACGATCAACACGGCGCGGCGGATGACTCTGGATCAGGCGCTGGAATGGATCGCGGGCGACGAACTGGTGGACGTGACGCCGAAATCGATCCGCGTGCGCAAGGCGATCCTGGACTCCGAAGAACGCAAACGCGCACGCAAACGCGATGTGGCGCTGGTCGGGTAAGCGCGGTTCGCACATTGTTCCGATAAGCATAACGGCGGGGGAGCGATTGCCCCCGCGCCGCTCAGATTCTGTAATTCAATGGGACCGGATCGCGATAATACGGATCGTGCAGCCAAGCCGCGCGGTCGGATTACATGAGCCCGCCGTGAGGCCCTCGCGCGCGGCCTAAAGCGGGGTCTAAGACCCCCCGGCCGAGCCTTCGGCGTGATGCTCTTGCAGGTGGGCATGCTCTTTCTCGCCCAAGTATGCTGTGCGGAAGTCCCCGAGCCACTTGCGCATGTGCTCGATGTGTTCGAGGTCGGTCGTCTGCTTGGCCTTCATCGCATGGAAGAGGATGCGATGGAGCAAGGTGATCTTCGTAATGTATTCGGCGTCATCGGCCCCGGCGGGCTTGACGCGTTGGGCCATGAAATAGTACGTCACGATTTCGGTCAGCTCGTCGGCGTGCTTGTCCTTGTTGGCGACCCATCGGATCAGTTGGTTGTAGTTCTTCTCGCCGGCAGCCGAGAGTTCATTGATTTGGTTCATCGACTTCTCGATGGTCGTGATGTGTTCTTCGAGCATCGAAAAACGCGTCTCGTCGCCGTAGATCCCGCAAGGAATCTGGCAATGCGAAAACCCGAGGGAGGCGGGCGCAAGCATGGCGATCGCGATGATGAGCGTGGCAAATCTGTTCATTTAATCTTCCTCCAGAAATGAATGTGACGATGCGGATACATCGGGGGCACGGAGCCGGTCCCCCGGCGATTCTCGTCGATGCGGCTCTCAGGGAGCCCGAGTGTCGATTCGTATCGTCGGGATCGAGTTTAAGGTCGTTCCGGGCGGCTTGCAATGGTTTCGGAAGCGAATTCCCAGCGATCAATGTTGACTCCGAAGTGATCGCGAAGTCGGGCGAGATCGTCTGAGAGAGCCGCGAGAGCGTATGCCCTTTGCCCGGCCGTGAGGCGGAGGTTCGGGCCGACCTTTGTTCCCAAAGCGCCGCGCACTCCGGCGCGAACGCGTTCGGGCACGGTCGCCCGCGCGAGCTGGGGGAGGATCGGGATGCGGTCCCATGCGCGGTAGAGCCGGTGGTCTGTGCCGATGCGGTCCCGGTTTCGATTGAAGGCTTTATCGGGAGCCGGAAACTCGAATTCGGGATCGAGCTCAAGGAACTCGCACACTCGGCGGAAGACAGCGCCGGGGCGATCAGTGAAATCCTCGAATGTGAGCAGCAAGACCCGCTCGGTCCCGAACCGCTCGATATAGGGATCGATCTGCATGGCGTAACGCGAGACGGCGATCAGGTGATCGTCGATGGCGTTGCCGGTCGGCTTCGGCAGCCAGCCCTGGCTCACTGCGTGCGTGAGATGCGATTCGATGCGTTCGATCGGGTCGCGCATCATGTAGATGAATTTCGCGCCGATCTCGGCCTCGGCGATGCGCGCGGCGCAATCGGGGAACGTGGGCTGCTTGGTGTAGTTGGTCGAGGCTTCGAGTGCGATACGGTGCCCGTTCTCAGGTTGCCAACCCTCCCACAGCGCCTCGTATGCCGCGCGCCCGGCCTGGAATCGATCGCTATCCGAAAAGAATCCGGGTTCCTTTTCGCCGCATCGGCAGACCTCGGGATGACGCGCCAGGTGCTCGAAGAGGCTCGTCGTTCCGGATTTCATCGCGCCGATGATGATGGCGAAACGGTCGATCATGAAATCCTGCCGATGGAGAGCCACGGGTTATAGGCCGGCCGGGGCGGGCCAGGCCCGGGGAGGATTGTTCACGAGGCCGGGCCGCTTGGGCAACGGTTAAGGCGTCTGCGGACT
>JAJFLK010000113.1 GCA_021772735.1 Candidatus Sumerlaeota bacterium
AGTTCGGCTCGGCAATGCCCAGCCTAATAGTTCTCGATTCGTCGTGGGCGTCGCCACACCCGACGTGGACTCTGCTGGCCCGCCTGCCACGAACGCAAACACCTCGCGTCTGGACTACGCAGGAATCTTCGCAAGCTCGGACGATATTTTCTTCGCGCACGATATGACCGGCCGATTGACGTCGCTCAGCCCGGGCGCGCTCCGGCGTTTCGGATACTCCGCTGCAGAAGCCGTCGGCATGTCGGTCCTGTCTTTGATTGACGAAAGCTACCTTGGCCTCGCGCAATACGTCATGGCAGAGAAGCACCGCAAAGGGATCGAGGTCGAGCCATACGAGTTGCTTTGCCAAAAGCGTGACGGATCGCCGCTTTGGATCGAGTTGGCGTCCAAGGTAGTCTGTTCCGAAGGACGGCCTGATGAAGTTCAGGGATTCTGCCGGGATATCACCAAGCTCAAGCTGACTGAAGATCACTATCTTAAGGGTCTCCAACGCAATCAGAAACAGCAGCAGACGATGGAGAGGCTGCTCGGGCAGAGCCGGGGCGCAGTTTCACGATGGGATTTGAAAGGGAGCTTGATCAGTTGCAATCCTCTGTGGAATCGACTTTTCCGGACCGAAGACGGTCCTTTGTGCAGACTTGATGAATTAGAAGCTCTCATCGCCGCTCTTCCCGAGGGGGCCGTTCAGACCGTGCGCGGCGGGGAGACGTTTTTCGGTGAGGATCTCGCTTTGACTCTGAGCACGGCGAATCGGGATGGGCACAATGGATCGGCGCAGGGGGTGAGCCTGCGCCTCAAAATCACGATGTTTCCGATATCGGATTCGACCGACGAGCCCGTTCAGATGTTGATTGTGCTCGATGGGCCGGGTTTGACCGAAGGGGCCAACCCGACGACTTCGCAGCTCGAAGCTCGTCTTCTTCAATCGCAGAAAGTCGAAGCCATCGGCCGCCTCGCCAGCGGCGTCGCCCATGATTTCAATAACCTGCTGACTGGCGTGATCGGTTACCTCGACCTGATCAAGATCGCCGGCGATTCGAAAACCGAGGCCTACGCAGACCGCGCGGCGAAGGCTGCTCAACGCGGGCGCGATCTGGCCTGCAAGCTTCTGGCCTACGCCCGCAAGAGTCCTCTTGAGGTTCAATCCCATGATCTGAATGAAACGGTCAAGGAAGTGGTCGCTTTGGTCGGTCAGACCATCGACCGTCGGATTCAGATTCGCACCCGCCCGGACACGCAGGCGGCGACCGTCCTCGCCGATCCCGGACAGATGAGCCAGATTCTGATGAACCTGGTCTTGAACGGCTGCGACGCCCTGACGTGCCGCATTGATGATCCCGCGAACGCAGGCGAAACACATCATGCGCGTCTCTCCATCGAGATCCGCCACGAGACTATCTCGGCGGATTATTGCCGCTGTAATCCGAACGCGCGTGAAGGAGATTTCATTCGCCTCAGTGTCATGGATAATGGATGCGGGATCAGCGAAGAGACCCGGCTGCGCATTTTCGATCCCTTTTTCACGACCAAACCCGAGGGGCAAGGCACGGGCCTCGGCCTTGCGACGATCGACGGCATCGTCAAACAGCACAACGGCTGGATCGACGTTTACAGCGAAATCGGACAGGGCACCGTTTTCAAAGTCTATCTTCCGGTCAGCGATGCCGCGGCCGAACCCCTGAGCACGGCTGCCGTCAGCCTGACCGTTCGAGGCGGTTCGGAATCCATCCTGCTCATCGACGATGAAGAGCTGATCCGCGAACTGGGCAAGGATATGCTCGAAGATAAGGGTTACGAGATTTCGCTCGCATCGGACGGCATGGAAGGGCTCCAGGAGTTCGAGCGGACAATGGATTCGATCGATCTGGTCGTCATGGATCTTACGATGCCGCGGTTGTCCGGACGCGAAGTTCTTCCCCGTCTCCTTAAGCTCAAACCCGATCTCAAGGTCATCATATCGAGCGGATACTCGGACGAGAGCTGCGACGACGTTCTTGCGCTCGGAGCGAGGGCATTCGTTCAGAAGCCGTTCACGTCGGTTGCGCTGTGTCGGGCCATACGCGAGGTTCTTGACGCCGATTAGCCCCCGTCGTTGCCTCGCGCAGCAACAAGCTCTTTCCGTATTTTTCTCCAGCCATCGGACTTGCACGCTCTGGGCTTCGCGGATAACGTGAGTCGGCGAAGCGGCGCCGCGTTTTTTGACACGCGATCTATCGGAACGCCGAGATCATAGGAGATTGACTCATGACGGAACCCATCATCGCCCAGCGGGCGCCTTATCCAGTCGACGAAGAACCTGGCCACAAAGTCTGGTGCGCCTGCGGCCGATCCAAGAATGACCCCTATTGCGACGGCTCGCACAAGGGCACAGGAATCACACCGGTCCGCGTCGAGATCACCGAGGCAAAGCGGATATTCTGGTGCGGCTGCAAGCACACCGGCGGCCAGCCGTTCTGCGATGGCTCACACGGAAAGCTTGAATCCTGAGCCGCTGCTCGGCAGCCTTCACCTTGGTTAAAAAATAGAGCGGAACAGAAAGTAGCACGTCGCGAGCCAGAGACCAAGGCTTGGCCAGACCAGCCACTTCCAGAGGCCTGTCCATGCGGTTTTGCGTGCGGGCGTCAGATCGCAAATCCAACCCATCAGCGCCCCGCCGACCAATCCGCCGAGATGTCCGGTGTTGCTGAAATTCAGAATAAATCCGATCGCGAACGCAAAGAAGGCCCACTTGGCGAACTGATCCCGCATGCTGATGCGGGAGCCCCCGTGACGGTGATTCCAGGTTATTCCGAATCCCAGCAGGCCAAAAAGCCAACCCGATGCACCGATGACCGAGCGGCCAAAGAACTGGCAGGCTAATCCGCTTGTCAGTTGGCTGACCGTTATCACGACAAGCATTCTTGAGGGGCCGATCTCGCTTTCAATCATGGGGCCCAGCTGCGCGAGCGCCATGGTATTGAAGCCGATATGAATGAGCCCGGAGTGGACGAGGCCGAAGCTCATGATCCTCCACCAATCGCCGTCGATAACCAGCCAGGGATTGAGCGCTCCGAAGCGGATCATCTCCGGCCCGGTCGGCTGCAAAATCGCCCCGGGTCCGCCCATGAAAATCGAAATGATGTATAGCATCACCATAACGCCCATGAAGATGGACATCACCGCCGCGCCTCCGGGCGCGATCTCACCGAGAAGGCGCATGATTTTATAGAGGGCCGCCGGGGGAACCGACGCGCCGCAGTGCGGACACTTCGATTCATCTCGATCGACGATCTGCCGGCATCTGGGGCAATACTTGTGTTCGTAATTCAACCAGTGCAGAGAGCTCGGCAGGCGTGAGCGGCGCCCGCTTCCGGGTTCTTCGCCTCGCTCTTCGAGCACCTTCTCGTGGGCGGCGCGCGCTGCACGCTCCTTTTCGCGCTCGTAGAGCCTCCACTTCAGGCGGCTCGTACTGATGCCGATCGAGTTCAGAAACTTTTCGAGACCGGGGGGGATTTCCACCAAAGGTTGCCTCACAGACGAGATGCACGATTCTGCAAGTTCCGGGCGCCTATTTGCCACCGCTTTTGACGTCCTGCCGGTTACGGGCTCGCGCCCGCCAGGCTAAACGCGTTCGCTCCGGAGCGCCGAGCGCGCGAGGCCGCCATTGATTTTTGCTTTGCCCGTTTCTCGGGCCCACCCTATATCTATTGAAGCCTGCGCGCAGATGTCCATCGGGATCCGCGCCGGGTCTAGTGCTTTGACCGTGCTGTGATGCCGGGAAGTCATGACCGGCGAGGGCGCCGGTCCCACACCTTATCCGATGTGGCACGATTGAAGTGTGGAACCGGCGCCCTCGCCGGCTGAGAAGTTCAAGAATCCCTCCGAGGGTTGCGGCGCGACAACTCCACAAAATCAGGCGGTCAGAGCACTAGTGGAATCGAGGAGACGCGAGTGATTTTTGCAGTCGATGGCGGCGGTACAACTTTCAAGACATGCCTTGTCAACGAGGTGGGTGATCTGACGCACCTCGAATCTTTTCGCGTTGATACCGCGCGTGGGATTCCGGGGTTGCGAGATCCACTCATGGATATTTTCCGCCGTCGGTTCTCCGATCTCGAAGGCACCGGGGATGCTCTCGAAGCGGTCGGGATCGGTTGCCGAGGCGTCGTCGATCCGGTTAACAATCGGCTCGTGGATGATCCCGGAGTATTGAAATTCATGAACGGTCACGGCTTCGATGAGATCATCGAGACCGATCTGCCCATACGGCTCCAAAACGACGCCGTCGCGGCGGCGATGGGGGAGAAACGATTCGGCATCGGACGCGAGATCAAGAATTTCGTCCTTTTCACGCTCGGCACAGGGCTGGGCGGGGGGCTCGTCATGGGCGGAGAACTTGTCCGGCGTTCGACCGAAATGGGTCACTACCCCGTCAATCCCGAAGGCGTTCGCTGCCAATGCGGCAACATCGGTTGCGTTGAAACCGAATTCTCGGCCGGCGCGTTCGAGCGTCGCATCGACGAAGTGAACGAGACCCGCGAGGCGGGCGATGCGATTCGCGATACGCGCCACCTGTTCAAGCTTGCTCGCGGCGACGATGCCGGTGCGCGGGCGATACTCGATCGCGGCGTTTACTTCCTGGCGCGGGCGATCTCGGGTTACGCTAATTCACTCGATCCCGATCGGCTGGTGCTTTCCGGAGGCATCAGCCTGGCCGGCGAGTTTCTGCTTTCACGGATCGTCGAGGAGCTCCGTCCGATTTTGTGGCGGCGCGACCCCGAGCAGTTCGTCGTGCTCTCAAGGCTCGGCGCGCAGATGGGGCTTTACGGCGCGGGGGCGGTCGGCATGGATGCCGTTAACGGCACTTAGAGGGTCGCCTGCTTCTGACCCGCCCCACCCGGATTTCCGTTGAACTTGCGCCAACTCAAGGCCAAGGTTTAGCCTCTCGCGCAAGCGATAGACATCAGGTGCATCTTCCCCCTCGGCGATGTTCGTCGCGGGGGATATTTATCGGAGGCTGCGATGGATGGTCAGCAGATAGCGATTCTCGTTCTTTGCGTTTACATGTTCGCCGTCCTGGCCGCCGGGGGCTGGTTCGGCCGGCGGGCCGGGAGCTCAGGCAGCTCCTGGCAGTTCGGTTCCAAAGGCCTGGGGGTTTTCAGCATCGTTGCCGTTCTGCTCGGCACGCGCCTCGGCGCGACGGCGACCGTCGGCCTGACCGAGGATATTTACAACACCGGCATCGTGGCGATGTGGTTCATCATCAGCCAGGGCCTCGGCGCGACCCTAACCGGCCATACTACGGGTTTAATCCTCTACCGCACGCGGATGATGACGCTGCCCGCGCTTATGCTCGTCCGCTTCGGTCCGCGATGCGTGGCGGCCGGTATTCTCGGCGACATGATCATTGGGCTCGCGATCAATGGCATCCAGGCCCTGGGCGTCGGTCTCATCATCCAGGCCTTGACGGGGCTTGACCTGAAGTGGGGTATCTTCATCGGGTCATTTCTCGGTTGGAGTTACCTGACGTTCGGGGGGCTGGCGGCGACGGCCGCCACCAATCTGATCCATCTTTTGGTGTGTTCAGTGGGCGTCGTGCTGGGCATGTTTCTTCTCTTCGGCCAGGCCCCTCTTGGCGAGGTTATGCAGAACGTCCCAGCCGAGAAGATCGATCTTTTCGTCAGTCTGCCGACGATCATTAATTGGGTCATCGTCTACTTCGCGATCAGCGTCATCTCGAACGTCTTCCATACGCCGCTCGCGACAGCACGTTCAGAGAAGGACGTCCTCCGGGCGTCGTATCTCACGACCGGCCTGTATCTCATCATCGGCAGCATCGTGGCCGTTTTCGGCATCTACGCGATCGGCTACTACGGTCCGCTCTACGAGCAGAACACGGGCGATCCCATGCCGGGCAATATCGCGTTCGGCGCTATCGCCAAATTCTTGGGCGACTCCGAGGCGGGCGGCTCGCCGTTCGGCGGGCTGGTGGGTCTTCTGATGATGTCCGGAGTGATCGGCGCGATCATCTCGACCATGGCGCCTCTGGCCTGGAACATCTCGACGCTGGTCTCGCGCGATGTTTATAAGAAACATGTTCGGCCCGAAGCTTCGAGCGGAGAGGAACTGCTCGTCGCGCGCGTGTTCTCGACGGTCTATTGGCTCATCCCCGGTTTCATCGGGCTGTTCATCAGCCGTGATCTGCTGAGCGCGCTGCTTTTCCTGCTCGAACTTCCCGTCGGCGCGGCGTTCGCCGGGTTCCTGATGATCTATTGGGACCGCGTTAACGAACCGTCGTTTTTCTATTCGATCCTTATGTCGTGGATCGCCGGGATCGCACACAAGCTGATCGATATCTTCTCGCCCGAAACGCTTGAGAGCCTTAACTCGGCGATGGGCTCGGGGCTATTCGCCTGGTGGTTCTCGTCGGCGATCGGCTGGATCGTGACCAGCTCGGCGCTCGTGTTCTTCCCGCTGGTATTCCTTGGGACGCCACCGACCGACGCTCAGCTCGAACCCATCCGCCGCGCACGCGCCGGCCTCGAACCGCTGGCCTCGGCAGCAGGCGTGCGTGGGGAGGAGCTGGCGGGGTCGTGATCTCTTGGAGAGCTTCCGCCCGATTACGGATCGACGGCTAGTCGTGCAGAGCCGACCAAGGTCGTGATGCCAGCATCCTCACAGTTCACACGCGATCCAATCGACATTTCAACGGACGACATTCT
>JAJFLK010000114.1 GCA_021772735.1 Candidatus Sumerlaeota bacterium
GGCTGACCCTCGGGGGACAACACTTCAGCCGATGAGGCTTGATCCCGATAACGAATAGGAGAGGATGCGTGCGGTGCGGAGGCGGGTGAAATCTCGCGTTCGCACAGGTGGTCTGACCTTCGCCGCGTGTCCTCAATTGCCCGTTTCAAGTCCTCACTTTCCCGTTTATCGTTCACGTTCCAGCGGAATTTCCATGTCTCTTCTCAAGCATACGAACAAACGCATCTACCGATTCGCAACGAAGCTAATCCCCCAAATCGTTGTCATCATCGCCTCGCTTGCGTTCCCTTCGAACGCATCAGCACAGGGATTTCCCAACATCACACGGACTCCCGGCGAGCTGCTTGCCGGGCCGGTCGATCCCGAGCAAGGTCGCACGGCCATCATCGCCTGGCATGGCGATCACATCGTGAGCATCCCCGAGCCGCCGGCCAGTCAACCGGGCGCCGATCTGCGGATGCGTGTCGTCGATATCTCCGACCCGCGCAATCCGCAGGTGACGATCCTTCCGGCCACCACGGGCGGATTCAATTCCCACGCCTACTTTCATTACGGACCGTATCTATACGTCGGCGGTCATTGCCTCGGCGGCGATCTCTCGGTGTGCGATGGCTCGGACGATCAGTGGCGCGATAGTTTTGTCATCGGTGGCCCCGGGCCGTTCATCGGCGGGTCGCAGATGATGCGCGCTTCGATGGAAGGCGACGCCGGGCTTCCGATCGGGACGTATAACCGATCGGGCACGCAATCGCCGTGGGGCGCGGAGATGTGGTGGAGTTACAACGACGTCGGGGGCAACGGTTGGCTGGCCGTTCGCCGCTCGATGTCCGAATGGGTCCACGATTGGAACAACGGCGGCGCGCCGACAGGGCCGGGCGTGCAGGCGACCTGGGATCATCTTGGCGATACCGGCGTGATCGGTTTCCCCTTCATCATCGGGAACATTCTGATTTACGCCTCGGATCAAACCGGCTCCGGCATCGCGACATACGATATTTCCGACCCGACCAACCCGATTCTGCTCGATGTGCTCAAGGCGGAAAACCCGGGCGGATACTGGCCCGAGGTATACGGGCATTACGTCTTCTTTCCCCGGCGCGATGGCGAAGGCGGCATCGGCAGCGAAGCGGGATTCATGGTCGTGGACTTTGAAGACCCCACCGACCTGCGCGTCGTGGCGGATCGAAACATCACCGGCTCGAACATGTATGTGACGTTCCAGGATGAATTCGCGTTTATGAATAAATACAAGATCGACATGCGGACTTATGATGTCGTTCTCGAACTGGCGACCAATGACGTCACGCTGGACGCGAGCCAGTTCGCGCTGCCGGTCGGCAACCTTCTCGTCACCGGCGGCCTGGGCGCGCTCAGGCCGGGCCTGGCGATCTGGGCGCATCAGGCCGCGCCCGATACGCGCGGGCCGTTCGTCGTCTATCACATCCCCAAAGCGGATCAGACCGATTACTCCACGCTCTGCCCCATCACGCTTTCGATTCCCGAAACGCTGCGCACCGAGACCATCGTCGATGGAGTCTCGCTCATCGTGCGGCCCGTCGGCGGCGCTGCCGTCGCGACGTGGCATTCCTTCAGCGAAGGCAAATTGCTCACGGTCACGCCTCGCTCGCCGCTGCTCGCCGACACCACTTACGAACTCATCCTGACCAGTGCGATCCAGGACGCTTCGGGCAATGGCCTTGAGCCCTACAGTTTCAGGTTCTCAACCGGCGGCGGCCTCGTCGGCGGGAATCAACCTCCGACGGTCACGTTCATCGACTCCGTGCCCGAGACCGTCGCGCCTGGCGTTTCGATCGTCCTTACATGGGGCGGCTCGGACCCCGATGGCGGCCCCGTGGATTTCCGGATCGATTACGGCGACGGCTCGCCCCAGACGGCGTGGAGCACTTCGACATCCGCCGCGCGTTCGTATGCCGCGCAAGGTCACTATCAAGTTACCGTTCAGGCGCGGGACTCGGCCGGAGCGATCTCGGCGAGGTCTCGCACCGTGACGATTGTGACGCAGCCGGCCGAGCCGGGCTCGACGGCAAGCAGCATGCTCGCGCTGGATTCGGCGACCGGGCGGCTTTATGGCGTCAACCCGGATAACGACACCGTCTCGGCGATCGATACAAGTTCGCTCGCAAAACTCTGGGAAGCGCCGATCGGGGGGCATCCTATGGGCGTCGCGATCGGCGCGGATGGCTCGCTGTGGGTTGCCTGCCGCGATGACGACGCAATTGATTTTCTCAACGCGGGCACGGGCGCGAGCGAAGGCCGGCTGCAACTTGATTACGGAAGTCGTCCGGTCGCGATTGCGCCCACGCCCGATGGCGCGATGATGCTCGTGAGTTGCGAAGGCGGCGGCACCCTGCGCAGATTTTCGGTCGCCGGGCGCGTGGAGTCCGACTCCCTTGCGCTTGGGCCTTTCCCCCGGGCCATCGCAATTACGCAAGATGGATCGCGCGCATTCGTGACGCGCTTCATCTCCGGCGAACACATCGGCGAGGTCTACGACGTATCGCTCGCCGGGTCAATGACGCTGACGCGGACGATCAGCCTTGTGCGCGATCGCTCCCAGGATGGCGGCGCTTCGGCGCGGGGGGTTCCGAATTATCTGGCTGGCCTTCGGATCTCGCCCGATGGCAATTGGGCCTGGGTTGTCGGCAAGAAGGACAACACGAATCGCGGGACGTTCTTTAGTCCGTTGATGCTCCCCGGGCAGGATACGACAACGCGAGCGCAGTTGATGCTGATCGATGTCGCGGCGGGCGCAGAGAACATCGCGCGCCGGCTCGATATCGACAACAGCGATTCCCCGAGCGCCGTAGCGTTCAGCCCACTCGGCGACTACGCGTTTATCACTCTCCAGGGCAACGCGCAGGTCGCCGTCGTCGATGTGCTCGAATTCATGCAGCCGGGAAGCGCCGGAACTGTTCACACCCGATGGGGCACGGGGCTCGCGCCTCAATCGGTCCTGGTCGATGGCTCGATGGCGCGCGCCTTCACGCGTGATTTCATGGACCGCAGTGTGACGGCATTGGAGATCGGCGACTTCCTGGCGACCGGCTCGGGCAACGTCGCCTCTTCGAGCGTGACGGTCGTCGCGGCCGAGCGGCTCAAGGGTTCGGTGCTCAAAGGCAAGCAGATCTTTTATCACGCCTCGGATCGCAGGATGAGCGCCGAGGGTTATATCAGTTGCGCGACTTGCCATCTGGACGGAAGTCACGACGGCCGCACGTGGGACTTTACGAATCGCGGCGAGGGTTTCAGGAATACGACCGACCTGCGCGGTCGCTCCGGCATGGGGCACGGCGCGGTGCATTGGAGCGCGAATTTCAATGAGATCCAGGATTTTGAGAACGACATTCGCGGCGCATTCGGCGGCACCGGTTTTCTCACCGACGCAGATTTTGCCGCAACTTCCGATCCGCAGGGTCAGGCCAAGGCAGGCCTTAATGCCGATCTCGATGCGCTTGCGGCGTACGTGACCTCGCTCGGGATTGCGTCGATCCCGAAGAGCCCGAACCGCGATGCCGCCGGCGGGCTCACCGCCGCCGCGACAAGGGGCCAAGAGGTTTTCGCATCAAACAATTGCGCCGCGTGTCACGATCCGGCGAGCGGCTTTACGGATCGGACATCGCATGGCGTCGGGACGCTGCGCGAGTCATCGGGCCAGCGGCTCGGTGGTCCGCTCGGCGGCATCGATACCCCGACTCTCCTCGGCGTCGGCGCGACGGCCCCGTATTTCCACAACGGCAGCGCGCAGACACTTGCCGAAGTCTTCACGCTCCCCGGTGGACGACTCATTCAGGCCGAGGATGGCGCCTTAAGCGGCGGCGCTGTCGGCGAAGATGTCGACTGGATTCCCATGAAGAAGTGGCACAACAGCATGTTCGTGCTGCTCGATGGGCCGAGGACCGCGACGTTCGACGACATCGTAACCTCGGCGGGCGGCGCGGGACTGCTGGAAATTCGATACAACGCCGCCTATGGCGACGCCCTGCTGAACATCAACGTCAACGGCGCATCGATGGCGGTCAACATGCCGATCACGCCGAACGAGCCGGGCTGGATGATCAACGAGTGGCGCATCGTTCGCGTCGCGGTGAATTTCCAGGCTGGCACAAACGTCCTCTCTTTCTCCAAGACTTCGGGCGCGGATTTTCGCATCGATGACATTCTGTTCTCGACGCCCGACGATGCCGCTCTGGCCGCGGCGCACGTGCGCGGCCTCCCGGCGGGAGACCTCAGCGACCTGACCGTGTATCTCGGTTCGCTCGATGGAAGTGACGCGCCCGTGCCCGATTCGATGGTGACAAGGCAACAACAAGTCATCTCTTACGGAGGCGTGGACACGATTGAGAGGGCTGCCTCTGCGGGTCCGATCTCGCTCGTCTATACGATCGAAAACACAGGCCCCGGCCCGCTCAACCTGGGGCGACTTCTCCTTGAGAATATTACGGGCGGCCTCGCCGAGATCGTGCGCCAGCCCGCCCCGCAGATTCTCCCCGGCGCGAGCTCGGAGTTCGAAGTTCTGATCACGCCATCGGGCGCGAGTGGGGGTGCCGGCACGGGCGCGGGCGCGGGTACCGGCGCGAGTGTCGAGGTCATCGGCTGGACCGACGACCCCTCCACCGGCGAACTGCGCTGGACGATCTCCGTCACCGAAGGCAGCGCGGCCGGGAGCCACTGGTTGCGATATTAGAAACGCGTGGAATCGCTTGGAAACGCCGCGTTCTCCCGCTCAAAGTTTTCAACTCGCTGAATAACGACCTGTAACGAATGCACCGGATTTGGTAGCATGCCGTTATCAGGCAAGACTTGCCGACGAATGAGACTGGGCAAGCGCAGTCCAGAGGACCGTGCAGGGGAACAGCGAGTGGCTGGCGAATTCGACCAACAAGAACAGTCTGTCGAAAGTCAGACGAACATTTTGGGCGAGCTGTATGCCGAAGATTTAGTCGAGCCGCGCGAGGCGATTGAGTCTTACAAGCAGGATCGAGACATCGCACGTGAGGTCGGTGATCGGTGTGCCGAAGGCGACGCCTTATATAATCTGGGGCTTCTTTTCTTCGTCCTTGGTGAGACGCGCAAGGCAATAGAGAACCACGAACAGGCACTAGTCATTTCCCGGGATCTCGGGAACCGGCGTCGCGAAGGAGAGGATTTAGGCAGCCTTGGGCTCGCCTACGCAACCCTTGGAGAGACGCACAAGGCAATCGACTATTTCAAAAAGGCGCTTGCGATACTCCAAGAAACCGGGCACCGCACAGTCGAGGGCATGGTCTTGCTCAAGATGGGGAGAGCCTACACGGCCCTCGGTGAGATACGAGAGGCCATTAACTTCTACGAGAAAAGTCTCGTTATTGCGCGGGGTACCGGCAACAGGCGCGGAGAAAACGACGCTCTGCGCCACATAGGAAATCAATTCTCCGAACTCGGCGAGCTGCGCATGGCCATTGAAAACCACAAGCAAGCGCTCGTGATATCCAGGGAAATCGGTGACGGCCAAAGAGAAGCTCATGCCTTGGCCGCTCTTGGAATCGCTTACCAAGATCTTGCCGAGCCGCACAAGGCCATTGAATGTCACGAACAAGCGCTCGTGATCGCCCGAGGAATCTGCGACGAGCAAAGAGAAGCCCATGC
>JAJFLK010000115.1 GCA_021772735.1 Candidatus Sumerlaeota bacterium
CTGGGCAACCAAACCCCGACCCAGTTTGCTCAAGGGGGCAGGCCTTCGGCTGGCGCTTCGCTTCAGCCTGCGGCCTGTTTGAAAGAAACAGGGGACTGAAAAACTCGCCCCAGAACTGGACCCGAAACGGGGGCAAGACCAACTTCTGGCGCGCCTTTCAGGGCGGGTGGAATGACAATTGGGGGGCGCTACGCCTCATCGACAAAGTGGAGCGTGAACTGATTCCCGCTCGATACAAACTTCACACCTCGCACCCGATTCTGTACCGGATGAAGAAGGATAATATGGACGTCTATCTGCGCGTTGACCCCACGCCTGATCGCGGATAATCAACTCCCTGATTTGCGTTTCTTGAACATCGCCATGATCGGCGAGGGCACGGGCGGATGCCATTTTGTTTCCTTTGGATCCTGATGCCAGACGAACGGCAAGTGCTCGACATCGCCCGGTTTGCCGGCCTTGGCGAACACCCCTAGCGCCGCCGCGAGAACGGCGCGCTGCGTTTCGGCATCGCCCTCGTCGCCGAACGGCCGGCCGAATGGATGTTCGATCGCGGCGACTCGAGGCATTCCTATCATGCGGTTGAAGACCCAAATCATATTCATCGTCACCGTCGGGATACCTGCAGCTTCAATTGCACGTGAGACCAGTCCGACCGACCGGCAGCAATCGGGTCAGACTGGCGTAAGCAGCGCGAGATCGACGTGATCGGCAACCATCGCCTCGGCAATTTCCGGTGCGCTCTTTTCTTCAAGTTCTTTTGATCCGGCGCCCTGATATCCCATCGTCGAGTAATGCGTATCGGCCAGCGAGCCGACCTGGCCGGCAGCGATCAACTCCCGCATGCGGTCCAGAGGCAGTGCGACGTTCAGATCGCGTTCGATGGGGCCGGTGTCAATGTGAAGATGGTTGACTTCAATATCTGCCGAAGTGGCATCGGCGCGCAGCGCGCGCCAACTCGGGTCGCCCCACGAGGGTCGCTGCCGCTCGCCTTCCATATCAAACGGTTTATCGCCCTTCATCGACAGCCCGGCAGTCGAGAGCAAGGCAATCCGGGAATCGGCCAGCGGCTTGGTCACCGGCGTCCAGGGAATTTCGGGATGCGTGGGTTCATTTGGAATACGAGCCGAAAGAAGGCGCTTCAACATCGAGCCGGAGAATCTCCAAGGATCGACCTCGCGGCCACTATCTTTTATAGTATCTACCATTATCGTTCCTCCCCCAGTCTAGTCATCTGGGAGCAGTAAAGACGCTTGGCACAGGAATCTCAAGCCTCGAAGCTTCTTTACCCTGACCTCCGCCATCGATTTCACTTCGCTTGAAACTCTCGCCGAGACAATCAAGAATGACCCTGCACGGGGCGAGCGCAATCGGGACGCAGACAGCTCCCCACACAAAAGGAACACTTCGCGATGATCGCTCCGGTGGAAAAATACACACGATGGCTCCACACGCAATGGCCCGCCGGCCAGGGCGAAAAGCTACCCCGAGTCAACGACGACGGCTCGACGAACATCCCCGGCGTCTACATCACCGGCGACTTGACGGGCATCCCGCTTCTCAAGTTCGCTTCGGATCGCGGCTCGCGCGTTGTCTCCCTGATCGTCGCTGATCCGGCATTCGCCAAAGAGCGAGGCGCGGACGATGGCATTTTGGACCTCGTCATCGTCGGCGGCGGCGTCTCCGGCATGGCCGCCGCGCTCGAAGCCGATAAGCACAAGCTGAACTACCAGATCATCGAAGCTTCAGAGCCGTTCTCCACGATCGCCAATTTCCCCAAAGCCAAGCCGATCTTTGCATACCCGACCGACATGATCCCGGCGGGCGATCTTCAATTCGGCGCCGAGGTCAAAGAACCACTGCTCGATGAATTGCGCGAGCAGACCAAAGACATCCACCCGCGCCGGGCGCGCGTCGAGAAAGTTGTCCGCAAAGGGCGCGTGCTCGAAGTCGTGATCCCCGGCGAGCAAAGCATCCTGGCCCACCGCGTGATCATCGCCATCGGCCGATCGGGCAACTTTCGCAAGCTCGGCGTCCCCGGCGAGAAACTGGACAAGGTCTATAATCGGCTGCATGACCCCAAGGATTTTTGCAATAAGAATGTCGCCGTCATCGGCGGCGGCGATAGCGCCATTGAATCCGCCATCGCCCTGGCTCAGTGCGGCGCGAACGTGACGATCTCCTATCGCAAGCCCGAATTCAGCCGTCCCAAGCCGGAGAACGTCGAGAAGCTGAACGCCCTCCAATGCGATCCAAATGCCCATGTCGCCATCGAGGCGCCCGTCGCCGATCGGGTGACAACCGCAACCGGTCCGTTCATGGACGAACACGCGCGGCCCGGCTGCATTACGCTGATGATGGCAAGCCGTCCCAAGGAAATCCTTGAGGATTCGATGGTCATCACCGACTCCGAGGGAATCGATCAAACCGTGCCGAACGACGCGGTGTTCGCGATGATCGGTCGCGAACCGCCCCTGGATTTCTTTCGTCGCAGCGGCGTCCGCATCCACGGCGAAACGACCGGATTCGAGTGGCTGTTCATCGGCCTGTTTTTTCTGGCCATGATTCTCGTCTACGATTGGAAGAACGAAGGCGTGATCTCTCACGCCATGCCTGCGCTTTCGGCCGAAACCAGTTTCCCAAAGAGCATGCCCGACGTCATTGCTTCGTGGGGCGATGGCTGGTCCGCACAGATTGCGGACCGCACCTCCATCATCGGGACGCTCGCGGTATCGATGAAGGGTCGCTCGTTCTATTACACGCTCGCATACACGCTGTGCGTCGGCGGGTTCGGCATCGCGCGTATCCGGCGGCGCCGCACGCCATACGTCACGGTCCAGATGTCCGTCCTGTTTCTCGTGCAGTTCATCCCGCTCTTCCTCGGGCCCGAATTGATCCGGCATGGGCTGGGTTATCACGGCGTCTTTGACTCCGGATTTGGTCGGACAATCGCCGATTATATGTTCGCGCCTTACATCTCAGACGCGGCGCTTGCGGCGCACGACTGGCC
>JAJFLK010000116.1 GCA_021772735.1 Candidatus Sumerlaeota bacterium
CGGCGGAGACGCAACGGCCTCGGCTGGTCAGGCGGGATTCGCAACGGCAAATGGCGGGGACTGCACAAACTGTGGCATTGGCGGAGCGGTCACCTCGACCGGCTCTAAAGGCGGAACCGCGAAGACCCTGCCCGGTAGCGCGGGCGGGCCCGGCGCCGTCGACGGCGCCGGCAATGCCACTGCGGGCGACGGCGCCGATGCCACAGCCAACGGCGGTAAAGGCGGCGATTGCCCGACTTGCCCTGGCGGCAAAGGCGGTGACGGCGGAGCGGCCACGGCGACCGGCCTGGACGGCGGTAATGCCCTGGGTTCCGCAGGCACCGGAGGAGTTCTAACAGCAGGGGCCGGCGGCGACGGCGCGGCTACGGGCGGGCTGGGCGGGCTCGGCGCGGATTGCTGCGACCCGACGCCACAGGCTGGCGGCAATGGCGGCAATGGCGGCGCGGCAAACCCGACGGCGGGCTCAGCCGGTGTGCCCTTTGCAGCGAACGGCGTGAACAGTGTCAAGGGCGGCGACGGCGGCATGGGCGGCGATGGTCAGGGACCGGGCGCAGGCGGCGCCGGAGGTATCGGCACGGGCGTGCCCATGGACATTCCCGACGGCATGCCCGGTGCTCCGGGGAATCCCTGCCCGGCTGGGATCGTGATCTGGAAACCGAACTGGAACACGATTCCGACCGGCTCTCAGACGCCGGGTTCGACGCAGGCGATCTCCGTTTTTGACGATCAGGTGATGAACGAAACAGCTCAGATCGATCTGATGTTCCTGACACCGGCGGAGGCCGGGACGCCGTCAGCCAGTTATCAATTCACCAATGATATGAACTACATCGTCATTGATGAGGGCGCTATCGAGCTGAAGTTCGGAGCTCTGCCGGGCGGGGCAAAAGTCGTCGGCGGTCGGTTCACGTTCCAAAACCAGTGCGGAACCCCCGGATGCGTCATCGTAGAGGGGCTCAACAACGGAATGGTCGTGGGTATGGTTCAAAGCCAGGCCTCGGGTGGCACGCCGGGCATGCCCATACTCGAGACGCTGCAATTGCCTCCGCCGATGGGAGCGCCGTGCTACACCTCAATTCGCATTACGACGACAGGGATGATTATGCTGCCCAATTCATTCCCGCCGGCAGGGCCGGGCCAGCCGGCGTTTGCGGGCGTGTGCTTGGATGTTCAGCCCTGAGCCAGGGTCCCAGGCAGGCCCAGAGCGTGCGAACGAAGCGCCTAAACTCCTATCCGAAGCCGCGGCATTGCGCTGCGGCTTCGCCTTATTACTGGGAGTGCTCAGGGCCAATCGTGTGCGCCCTTCGCGATGCCCGCGACGCGGGATTCTTGACATGGCCCTATTCAGCGCCAAGTATATGAGGCGGCAGTTCGTGCTACAGAACGGGGGGGGGTATGTGCGGCCCGAGGGGTGGGCTGATCCCTTGCGTGGAGCAGCCGGGGCATGCCGTTGGCCGATATTAAATAGGAAAATGGGAGAATCTGAAAAATGACCGTTGCCGAAGCGACCGACGTGAAGACCTACGAGAAGCATTACATCAACGGGGAGTGGGTGGAGCCCGCCAGCCCCGGCGAATTCCTGGAGGTCGTCAACGCCTCGACTGAGGAAATCATGGCGCGCGTGCCCAAGGGCAATGCCGCTGACGTCGATCGAGCCGTGGCCGCCGCCCGCGCAGCTTTCGAGACCTGGCAGACGTCGACGATCGAAGAGCGTTGCGAGATGCTCGGCAAGATCAGTCAGGGCCTGATGGCGCGTCTGCCTGAGATCGCCATGACGGTTTCCAAAGAAGTCGGCATGCCTTTGAAGCTGAGCCAGATCATCCAGGCCGGGCTGCCCGCGACAACTTTCGGCAACTACGCGACGATCCTCCAGGCGACTCAATTCGAGGAGAAGATCGGCAATTCGCTCGTGATCAAAGAGCCGGTCGGCGTCATCGGATGCATCACGCCCTGGAACTATCCTCTGCATCAGATAGCAAACAAGGTCGCCCCGGCGATCGCGGCGGGATGCACCGTTGTGCTCAAGCCGAGCGAGGTTGCGCCATCGACGGCGTTCATTCTCGCCGAGGTGATCCACACGGCTGGACTGCCCAAGGGGGTTTTCAATCTTGTCGCCGGCACAGGCCCCGAGGTCGGCGAGGCGATGGCCGGGCATGCCGATGTGGACATGATCAATTTCACGGGCTCGACTCGTGCGGGACGTCGCGTCAGTGAGGTTGCGGCCGCGACGATCAAGCGCGTTGCCCTGGAACTGGGCGGCAAGTCGGCCAGTATCGTACTCGACGACGCCGATCTCGAAGCGGCCATCCCGGGGACGTTCAACCAGGCTTTCATGAACAGCGGACAGACCTGCACAGCGCCGACGCGGCTGCTCGTGCCAGAGAGCAAATACGCCGAGGCCGTCGAGATTGCGAAGAAGACGGCCGAGAGCTTTACGCTCGGCGATCCGACGACGGACGCGGGCAAGATTGGGCCGCTCATCACCGAGAGCCAGCGCGAGCGTGTGCGCGGATACATCGCCAAGGGCGTCGCCGAAGGCGCGAGGCTGGTGACGGGTGGCGCGGGCGCGCCCGAAGATCTTCCCCGGGGCTATTACGTCAAGCCGACCGTCTTCGCCGATGTCACGAACGACATGACCATCGCGCGCGAAGAGATCTTCGGGCCGGTCATGAGCATTCTCGCATATAAGGATGAAGAGGACGCTATTCGCATCGCGAACGATTCGGATTATGGTCTGTCCGGGGCCGTGTGGTCCTCGGATGACGATCGCGCCCAGCGCGTCGCGCGGCGGATGCGCACGGGTCAAGTCAATATCAACGGCGGCGCCTTCAATCCGCTGGCGCCGTTCGGCGGATACAAACAATCGGGCCACGGCCGCGAGCTCGGCAAATACGGCCTCGAAGAGTTCCTCGAGGTCAAGTCGATGCAGATGTGAGGTCGGCGGGAACCTCGGCGACGTATAAATTGTCTGAATGCACGAGGGAGCTTCGGCGCGATCCGGAGTTCCCTCTTCGTCTAAGAGAAGGCGCAAGCCCCCGATTCAGGAGAGAGATTCATGAAGACCTTAAAGCGCGCGCTCGCGACTGCCGGCGCATTGACCCTTTTGGTGACGGGTGTCACCGTACTCCATGCCGCCGAAATCGAGCAGATGATCGAAGGCTTGGTCGGCCCGGAGATCGACCTGATCGCGTTTGGGTCGTGCGCGAAGCAGAACAAGAAACAGCCGATCTGGCACGCGATCGTCGCCGCCGAGCCCGATGTGATGATCCTGCTCGGCGATAACATCTACGGCGACACCGAAGATATGTTCTCGATGCGGATCAAATACGGCGCGTTTGGAGCCAAGCCGGGGTATCGGAAGCTGACCGAGACGACGCCGGTTCTTGCCGTTTGGGACGACCACGATTTCGGCGTGAACGACGGCGGCCGCGAATATCCGAAGAAAGAAGAAAGCAAGCGCGTCTTCATGGACTTCTTCAAGGAGCCCAAGGCCTCACCGCGCTGGGGTCGGCCCGGCGTCTACGCGGCCTATGAATTCGGTCCGGCCGAGCGGCGCGTGCAGATCATCATGCTCGATACGCGCTGGTGGCGCTCTCCGCTCACGACCGGCGGCCCGACCTCCCGGCCCGATGTCGGTCAGTATCTTCCCAGTGAGGATCCGGATCAGGTGATGCTCGGCGATGCGCAATGGGCTTGGCTCGAAGAGCAACTGCGCAAGCCCGCCCGGCTGCGCATCATCGGCACCGGCATTCAGTTCGTCGGAGAATTCCACGGCTACGAAGGTTGGCCGAACCTGCCCGCCGAACGCGATCGGATGATTCGCCTAATCGCCGAAACGGGCGCTGAGGGCGTGGTCATGATCAGCGGCGATATGCATTACGGCGAGCTGATGTCGCTCGAAGAGG
>JAJFLK010000117.1 GCA_021772735.1 Candidatus Sumerlaeota bacterium
ATGGCTTTTCCTGACCGGACCCTATGAGGAAATCCAGCAGCTCGCCCTGGCCGGATTCAAGCTGCCCGTCGAGGCCACCGGCGGCACGCCCGAGGAGCCGATCATACACAGCCAGCGGCTTGTGCTCGTCGATGGAGACGCGCAGATCCGGGGCTACTACGACGGGACAGATTCCGAGGCGCAGCTCGAACTCATGCGCGATGTCGCCCGCCTTCTGCGCGAGCGGCGTTAGAAACTCTGCACAAGCCGAAGCGCCCATCTCCGCTGGACTTCATCTGATGGAAATTTCCGATCTGCCCGTCTTGAACGCAACGCTGAATCTGGTTTCCACGTGTCTGCTCGTCACCGGATACGTCTTCATTAGGCGCAAGAATAAGCAGGCCCACCGCAACTGCATGCTGGCCGCCGTGGCGACCTCCGCAGCTTTTCTGACTTCGTATTTGATCTACCACGCGCACGCCGGGTCCAAGCCGTTTGAAGGCACGGGGCCGATCCGGATGGTTTATTTCGCGATCCTGATCCCGCATGTGATACTGGCCGCCGCGATGGTTCCGCCCATCCTGTATTTGCTTTTCCAGGCCTGGCGCGGCCGGTTCGAGAAGCATCGGCGCGTCGCGCGGTGGACGCTTCCCGTCTGGGTCTTCGTCTCGGTGACCGGAGTCGTCATTTATCTGATGCTCTATGGGCCCGGTTTCGGCGCCTAAGGCGCCCCCCGCATCTCCTTTCTTCGATACGCGTGTTGATTCTAAAAGAGTTAGCGAGACTGGCGGAAATAGTCTTGGAACAAGATTGGGGGAATGATAAAGTGCGCTTTGTGCCGGGCTCCGTGAGGGAACCGGCCACGTTCGATTTTAGGACCGTCGGCGGCGCGACGACATGCGGAGCGCCCGACTGTGATCGTGGAGGTGGAAGAGTCCATGGCCGATATTGATGCCAAACTCGATGACAACGTTGATGGGAAATACTACGTCGACGACACATGCATCGACTGTGATGCGTGCCGCGCGACGGCGCCGGATAATTTTTTGCGCAATGACGACGAAGGCTACTCCTACGTCTCTAAGCAGCCCGAGAACGAGGAAGAGGAGCAGCTCTGCGTCGATGCGATGGAGGGCTGCCCAGTCGAATCCATCGGCGACGACGGAAGCTGAAAACCTCGCTTCGCGGAGGCTGGGGCGACCCCAGAGCGTTGGCCGCGTGGCGATTCGAATTGGCCGGCGAAAATTACGCAGTTGACCCGGGCCCGCTGCGGGATTTAGTATCCTAGGTTCTGACGGACGGGATGGTCCGGCGGCCCGACCCCAGCCCGGGTATTTTCTTGGTTTCGCCCCGATTCAAGGCGAAGCCGCAGGAGGAGAACCGATGCCGGTTCCTAAAAGACGAAAATCCAGAAGCCTTCGCGACCGCGGACGCACGCACAAGAAGCTCAGCGCGATCCAGCTTATCGAGTGCAAGCAGTGCTCGGCCAAGATACGGCCTCATCGTATCTGCCCCGAATGCGGCTACTACAAGGAGCGGCCATACCGCACCATCGTGACCAGCTAAGGGCTCCCTGATGAAGAAGCGGTCGATCCACATCGCCGTGGACGCGCACGGTGGGGACGACGGCCCAGAGGTGATCGTCGCCGGCGCCGTCGAAGCGGCCCATGAGTGCGAGCACGAGATTATTCTCGTCGGCAAACCGGGCAAGATTCGCAAGATCATGCGCGAGGTCGGGATGCCCGAACGCAGACCCCGCGTCGTGACGGCCGAGCAGGTCGTCGGCATGGCCGAGAGCCCCCGGGCCAGCCTGCGCAAGAAAAAATCTTCCATCGCTATCGGCGCAGACCTGATCAAGAAGGGCGAAGCCGACGCCTTCATTTCCATGGGCAACACCGGTGCTGTGATGGCCAATATGGTCATGAAACTGCGCAATTTGCCGGGCATCACGCGCCCTGCCCTGGCCCAGGTCATCCCAGTGCCGGGTCATCCCGTGCTCCTGCTCGACGTCGGCGCGAATGTGGATTGCAAGCCGCGCCACCTTGTCGATTTCGCCATCATGGGCTCCATCTACGCCCGCGAGGTCTTCGGCTGCGCAAAGCCGCGCATCGGTGTGCTGAGCATCGGCGAGGAGGACGGCAAGGGCAATGAGCTGACCATCGCCGTCGGCAAGGACCTGAAAAGGACGAACCTGAACGTGCGCGGCAATGCAGAGGGGCGCGATATCTTCTCGGGCAAATTCGACGTAATCGTGTGCGACGGCTTTGTCGGTAATGTCGTGCTCAAGTTCGGCGAGTCCATGGGCCGCATGCTGATGGATCACCTTAAAGGCGAGATCACGAAAGACATGCTGGGAGCGGTGGCCGCGCTGGCACTGCGGCCGCATTTCTCGAGCTTCAAGAAACGCGTCGCCCCGGATGAATTCGGAGGCGCGCCGCTCCTCGGCGTCAACGGCGTCGTTCTGGTCGGCCACGGCTCCTCAAGCCCGGCCGCCGTGTGCAGCGCGATCATGATGGCCGCGCGGCTTGCCGAGCGGGGTCTGAACGAAAAGATCGTAGCGGCAGCCGAAGAAAACGCCGATGCCACGGCGACGGCCTGATCAGGCGCTGGTTCATCCCGTAAGGCACATCATTTTCGAAATCGAATCAATCACAGAGAGATGAGGATGAATTGACAATGGCGACAGAGCGGACATTGATTTTGGTTAAACCCGATGGGGTGAAGCGAGGCCTGATCGGAGAGATCGTTTCGCGGTTCGAGAATAAAGGACTGAGCATCGCAGAGCTCCGAATGTTCTCGTTCACTGAAGACCTGGCGCGCGAGCATTACGCCGAGCATGTGGGAAAGGGATTTTTCCCCGAGCTTCTTGCCTTCGTGATGTCCGGGCCGGCGGTCGCGATGATCGTCGAGGGCGATTCGGCGATCTCGCTGGCGCGCAAGATGATGGGCGCGACAAAATTCACCGAAGCCGAACCGGGCACGATCCGTGGCGACTTCGCGTTCTCGATGACTGAGAACCTCGTCCACGGCTCGGATTCAGCCGAATCCGCCGCGCGCGAGATCGCGCTGTATTTCTCCGATTGTTAAAGCTCTTGCGGGATTCTTGGTTGGGCCGATCGGCCCAGCGACTATAGATTGGGCCGGAGCATATGCTCCGACCTTCTTCAATCCTCGACCTCATCGTCGTCGCCGAGCAGACCGAAGAACGCCTCGAAATATCCGTCCAGATAGGTGGCGGCGTCCTCACGCAGGGCATCCATCGCGAGCTCCTCGGGACGGTCCAGCGGCAGATCACTGCAATAGTAGAATACGTCGTCCTCGAACTGCTGCATCTCGAATTCGAGTTCGCTCTCCACGCCCATGGCCTCGGCCAGGAATTCGCTCATCGAATCGGCCGAATCGTGCATCGCCTCTTCGAGTTCCTCGTAGAGGGTCTCGCTCTGCGTCGCGAAGCCCACGCGAATGAAGCCATCTTCGGAATTGACGGCGACCAGGAAGAAATGGCCTGAATCAAGAAGGAAGCGCAGACGGAAGTCCTCGCCGTCGAGCGGACCGGGATCGAATAGCTCGATCAGCTCAAAGCGGTGATCGCCAGAATATCGATCTTTGAGCCAGTGCGCGAATTCGACCGTACCCTCGGTCTCTTCTTCGTAGTGGACAAAGCCCTCTTCGTCGTCATCAATGGCCATCATGCTTCCCCCTGGGGTGAGTCGGACCGGCGCAAGCCGCATGCCCTGTTCAACGTATCGATGTTATACTCATAATTGAAATTGCGGGGCCAGCGTAAATTTGGGCTGCGGCCGAATTTTTTTTTCGGCCCTCGCGCCGGCCCTGAGAGGTGGCGAACTTGGCAAAAAAAGTCCCATGCGAATTTGAGGCCTGCGAGGCCCGCATCGAGATCGACCGATTCGACGAGACGGTCTGGTTGCCGCTGTTCAAGGCCACGCGCGAGCATATCGGATTTATCTGCCCCGAGCACGCGAGCCAGATCCGCGCCGAGCGCCATGCCGCGCGTTATCTGCTTTCCTGGTCCGGTCCGGACGAACTGATCATCGATCTCCAGCCGCTTGAGGCCGAGCCGAAAGACGGGGCCGCTGAGGCCAATGTCTGATCCGACTCTCGACCACGGCGAATTCTGCCAAAATGTGAAAACCACACAGCCGCTCAGTCCATCGCCTTGATGAGCACCGGATCGCGGGTATCGGATTGAACGATCCGGCGCCAACGCGAATCCAGATGCCCGAGGATAAGAAGCGCCAGGCCGACCGAGAGGATCGAAGTTGCGAAGTAGTGGACGCTCGCCGCGAAATTATAGACCGTCTTGCCGTACATTTGACCGTCGGGCATCGTCTTCGCGACGCCGGCGAACACGCTATCGGGAACCCGGATCTCAGTTCTGATCTCATCCACGATCCATTCGTGGATGCCCATCAGGAAGAACGGCGTCACGAAGCTGACGAAAAACGCCGCGGCAAACACCGTCGTCCAGGTCAGGCGGAAACGGTTGAAGAACCAAAAAGCGATGGCCAGATCCAGGAACAGGTTCGTCGGGCAGAAGGTCAACACACTCAGCTCGCGAATCGAAGCCCAGTAAAGCGGCCACAGCGACGTCACTTCGGGACTCATCACGACGAATGGAGCATGATGCAGCGGGTTTATCAGGGACGAAGGGTAGACGTATATGATGAGCACGGCGATGAACGCCAGGGGGAAATATCGCGACGCCACAGCATAAAAGAGCGCCGAGGGCCGGAATGAGCCCGGCACGAGCTGAAGCATTTCGAGGTGTTGTTGGCGGATCAGGTGGCGCAGCGTGCGGGCCATGATGAGGATCGAGATGAACGAGAGGACGTTCAGGCTTGAAAACATCGCCGACGTGGTGCGCGAGAGAAGGTTGGGAACGAGCCGGAGCCATTCGTTCTGGAAGAGGCTGCTCTGATTGATCTGCCCGACGAGCGATTGAACCCTTGGCATCGCCCAGCGCAGGCCCGCCCAGTTGATCGCCGCGCACACCATGCCGAGCGTGATGATCCACGCGATCATTTTGAGAGGGCGATGGCGAAGCCTGAAAGTCGCCCAAAGATAGAGGATGTCGCGGCGCAGCCCGATCGGCAGGGCTCCGGCGTAGCTGCGCAGCTTTTGTGCAAGTTCTGAGAGCAGTCGATGTCGCGAAGCGCCGCGTGGATTGGGCTGGGTCATGGAGTTAATAGGTCACGGGGTCAATCGGGTCATTAGGATCATTATTTCACGGTCGCGACCAAGCTCGCAATCCCGCGCCCGCAATTGGAGAGGTGATCCCGCGCGACAGCAGCGGGGCAAATCGGTATAACGTACCTATGGCTCAAACCGAGCAGAAGGCCTATCGCCGGGCGGCGCACTTGGGTTATGCCGAGGTCGCGCTCGATCGGCCTTTGGGCCGGACTTTCACCTACGGCCTGTCCGAGGAATTCTCGGCGCAGGTTCGCCTCGGCTCGCTCGTCGAGGTTCCACTGCGCGGCGGCACGGCGAAGGGCGTGATCGTCGGCATCACGGATCGCGTGGATTTCAAGGGCCGGGTTCGGCCCATCCTCCAGGTTCTGACGGCAGATTACTCGATCAACGAAGAAGCGCGGGCTCTGGCCCGCTGGGTCGCGGATTATTATTTCTGCGATTTGGGCGAGGCGTTGGCTGCGGTTTCCTTCATCGGCCTGAACGACGTGCATGCGCGCCTCAAGACCTTGCTGGCGCTGGCCGCGCCCGCCTACTGGCAGAGCGAGACGCGAGAGGAGGGCCCCGATGGGAACCGCGTCACCCCCAAGCAACGATTGGTTGTCGAAGCTCTGCTCTCGGCGACGAACCAGCCCTTGGCGCCCGCTGAGCTGGCCGCCCTGGCGGGCGTCGGCGATGGCGTCTTGCGAACGCTGCTCAAGCGCGGATGGCTGATCCGCGTCGAGGAGAGCGTCGTACGCGAAGATGAATACGCCGGTCCCGAGGCGGGCGACCCCTCCAGGCCCGAAGCGACCGGAGATCAACAGGCGGCTCTCGATGCCATTGCCACCCCGCTCGAAGCCGGGCGTTTCGAGGCGTTCGTCTTGAAGGGCGTCACCGGAAGCGGCAAGACCGAAGTCTACCTGCGCGTCATCGAGGACGCTTTGCGGCGCGGTCGGACGGCGCTTGTCCTGGTTCCCGAGATCGCGCTGACCCCGCAGACGGTCGCGGCATTCCGCGCTCGGCTCGGTTCGCTGGCCGGGGTTTATCACAGCCGCCTGAGCCTCGGGCAGAAGTATGACCTCCTGCGCAAGATCGAGGCCGGGACGGTCCGCGTCGTCATCGGCGCCCGCTCGGCCGTCTTCGCTCCGCTGCCCGATCTCGGCGTGATCGTCGTCGATGAGGAGCACGAAACTTCATACAAGCAGAACGATGCGCCGCGATATCACGCCCGCGATGTGGCGGTGTGGCGCGCCGCGCAAAACGGGGCGATCGCGATCCTCGGCTCGGCGACGCCTTCGATGGAATCGCTCCACAATGCGCGCGAAGGCAAATATACACTTCTGGAGATGCCCCGGCGGATCGGCCCGCACGCCTCGTCCGTGATGACGCTCGTCGATATGAAGCGCCACATCGCCGAGGGCGATGGGGCTACGGGCGCTGGAGCCGGGGGCAGCGCGATGATCTCCCCCCTCCTGCGCGAGGCGATCGACAAACGCCTGGCGGCCGGCGAGCAGACGGTGCTTCTGCTCAACCGGCGCGGTTTCGCAAATCAAGTGCTCTGCCTCGCGTGCGAAAAGCAACGTCAGTGCCCGCGCTGCGACGTCTGCCTGACCTACCACAAGGCTGGCGGCCGCCTTGTCTGCCACTGGTGCGGCCATACCGAGCGGATGAGCGCGCGCTGCCCGCTTTGCGGCAAGGATGAGGTCAAGACGCTGGGGCTTGGCACGCAGCGAATCGAAGAGGTGCTCGGCGAGATGTTCGCCTCGGCGCGGGTCGCGCGAGTTGATGTCGATACGATGCGAGGGCGCCGGGCGTTCATCGAGGTCTGGGATCGCATCCGGCGCGGCGAGGTCGATATCATCCTCGGCACGCAGATGATCGCTAAAGGATTTCATCTCGAATCCGTGACGCTGGTCGGAGTGATCTCGGCCGATTTCGCGCTTTTCATGCCGGATTTTCGGAGCGCCGAGCGGACCTATAATCTCCTCACGCAGGTCGCCGGCCGGGCAGGCCGAGGCGACCGGCCCGGCGAGGTGATCGTGCAGTCATTTATTCCGCATCATTACGCGATCGACCTCGCGGCGCGGCTCGAAGAGCAGACGTTTTATCAGAAGGAACTCCACATTCGCCGCGTCCTGCGATTCCCGCCCATCGCGCGTTTGATCGCCATTGGATTTTCCGGCCCCGAGGAGAGCGTCATCCGCGAGCAGGCTGTGCGGCTTGCCAATATGCTCCGTTCGCTGACGCTCGCGCCGCACTTCGGGGGGCTTAATGTTTTGGGGCCTGCGCCTGCGCCGATCGCGCGGATTGATGACAAGTATCGCTGGCGTCTCCTGCTGCGCGGGACTGCCCCCCGTCTGCTCCACGAGCTGGTGCGGCAAGGGCTCAAGGCCTTCGAGCCGCATCACAACAAGGCCAAGGTTCAACTGACGATCGACGTCGATCCGGTGGATTTGTTGTAACGCGTGTCCCCGTGGTTCATTTCTCTTCTTGGCGTCTTTATCTGCTTTGCGTGAACCGAATTCTGCGTCCTTCAGCTCTGTCTGCCCGTGCTTCACTTCTCTTCGTTGCGCGCATCAGCGGCTTCGTGCATAATCCTCGTTTGGGGTTCCGGCACGTCTCCACGCGCCGTCCCAAAACCCATTGATCAGATTCCCCGCCCCTCCCGGACTGAACAGGGGCGCGCCCATTTTCTGACGTAACTTCGCGCTCGAAACGCACGCCGGGGGGCAAGAACGCCTCGGCGGGGTCTGGAGCCGAACGCAAAAAGCGAAGCGCGATATTCGATGCGTTCGCCACGGACGTATCGTCATCTTATTCTATCCGGAGCACGAAATATGAAACTCGCCGATCGTATCAGCCGTCTGGGAACCGAGACGGCCTTTGCCGTCTCAGCAGAGGCCGCCGCTTTCGCGGCAAAGGGCAACAAGGTTTACCCCTTCCACCTGGGCGATATTAATATCCGCACGCCGATGAACATCATCGAGGCGACGCACAAAGCCATGCTCGACGGCCGGACGGGATACTGCCCGAACACCGGCCTCCCCGCCTTGCGCGAGGCGCTGGCTTCGGATATCAACCGCACGCACGGGTCGAGCTACACCGCCGCCAACGTCATCATTCAGCCCGGCGGCAAGCCCGCGATCGGCAAGTTCCTCCTCGCGTGCATGAATCCGGGCGATGAAGTGCTCTATCCAAATCCCGGATATCCGATTTACGAATCCCAGATCGAATTCCACGGCGCAAAGGCCGTGCCGTATTCATATCGTGAGGGCTCGACGAACTTCGAGATTCTGATCGAAGAGATGGAAGCCTCGATCACACCCCGGACGCGTCTTCTCATTCTGAACGATCTCCAGAACCCGATGGGCGCCGAGGCGAGCGAAGAAGAATTGGCGCGCCTGGCCGAGATCGTCGAGCGACACGATCTCTACATCCTGCTGGACGAAGCGTATTTCGAGATTCGATATGAGGGCGAATCGCGTTCGCTCGCTTCGCTGCCGGGCATGGCCGAGCGATGCGTGATCCTCTACACGTTCTCCAAGAAATTCGCGATGACCGGGTGGCGGCTCGGAGCCGCGATCTGCCCCGAGGCGGTCGCCTCGACTGTTGCCAAGCTGAACGTGAATGACGAATCGTGCTCGAACCACTTCATCCAGTATGGAGGGATCGAGGCGCTGACGGGCGATCCGAGCGGGCCGGCCGAAATTCTCCGGACCCTGAAGGGGCGGCGTGATCGCACGCACGAGTTGCTCGATTCGATCGCCGGTGTACGGTGTTTCCGGCCTGACGCGACGTTCTATCTGTTTCCGAACGTCACTGAGGCGATGGCCTCCAAGGGCATCGACGACTATGAGGAGTTTCGCAAGGCGGCCCTCGAAGCGACCGGCGTGTCTTTCTGCACGCGGCTTCACTTCGGCCGAATGCTGCCCGGGGAGACCGAGCGTTACATCCGTTTCGCGTATTCAGGCATCGAAATGGAAGATATCGAAGAGGGCATGAGCCGGCTCAAGGCCTTCATCGAGG
>JAJFLK010000118.1 GCA_021772735.1 Candidatus Sumerlaeota bacterium
GCCGGATCCTGCGGGTTGATTGCGCAATCTCAACACGCCGCCGTGCCGGGCTGAACTGCCCCAGCGCCTCGAAGTATTGATCGTAAAGAAACAAGGCCTCGGGCACATGCTGAAGTGAAAAGCACGAGAGCAATTTGTCGACCACGATCCGATTGCGCGGCTCGCCCGCATCGGCCTGCCCCGTCCGCAGCAGACGCCGCAGCATCTCGGCTCGTGCCTTGCCGCCGTCGCCATCCTCGTCTTCGCGCCGGGCAGAACGCAGCACGGCCCAATCGCGAATCGCCGGCACTTCGGAAGCCACAAAGCCTTCGCCCCGGCGGCGGATAAGCCGTTCGGTGACGAGCCCATCAAAGATTTCGTCTGCGTCCGCGGAATTCAATCCTGCTCGGCCGACCGCCTCTGAAGTCGAGATCGCCCCGCCGCCTGTCGTCTCGGTCCGTTCGCTCAGGCTGGCCAGCAGATCGAGAAGGCGCGGCCTCAGGTTGATCGGCACGGTCTTATCGAATCGACGCCCCCACCGCTCGGCGGGAGCGCTCTGCGCCAGGACGTTCAGATATGCTTCCCAGCCGCGCCGCGCCGGAGTCAGCGTCCGGGGCAGCTTCGTCCACATCGAAACCCATGCGCGGATCAGCTTCGGGTACCCGCCTAGCCTTTGGACAACGGCCTCGGCGATGGCTCCCGGCGGCGCGTCGCTCATTCCCGTGCTGCAGCACTCGATCAGGCGCAGGCTCTCCTCGGAGTTCAAACCGCTCAACTCGATCACGTCGACTTCGCCGGCCTCGGGCCATGAACGCACGTCGCGCAGATCGGCCTCGAACGACAGCGGTGCACCCTCGCCGAGCAGGCTGCGAATCGCGGTCTCGCCCAGGCGGCGGATAAGCTCCGGCTCCGAGGAACGTCCGGTGCCGTCAATCACGATCACGGGCCGAGGCCCCTCGCCGCGCAACCTGGAGCGAATGATCCCCTGCCAGCTCTCGATACCGGCCTGGAGGTCGTTCTCTGTAACTCCGTTTTGGATGACAGGCGCCCAAGCCCCAAGGCCCGAGCTGTAACTAAGCTGGGCCAGAAGGCTTGGAGTCGCGCCGAGCAGCGGCGGCTCAAGCAGCGAGAGCTCACGATCGAACGCGATCAACTGCCGGACGAGCGATCGGATCAACTGGCTCCAGACTTCGGCTTCGGCCCGGCCTTCGACCAGCGTGACAAGGTTCGAGTATTTAAGCAGATTGAAATACAACGGGATGACGTCGGCGCCGCGCTGAACGATGTGGATCAGGCTCTGGCGCAGCAACTCGCTCTTGCCGACTCCCGGAGCGCCGGCGACGGCAATCGGCACGCAACGCCCGCCGATATTCTCTGCGACGGCGCCGGTCAGCCGCGCCATTTCCCAATCCATTCCGATGTATCGATCGGTCTGCTCGCCGCGCAGGGATTTTTCGAATTCGACAATCATCGCCGCGCCTCCCGACTCCGGGCTGATCCGGGCGAGCGCAAACCTGCATCGGCGGCGACGCCACGCAACGCGCACAAAGCAGACGCTTGTCTGAATTTGAAGAGGCAAACCCGCGTGCGGCGAGACGCACTCGAGTGTGAGGAAGGCACGGCCATCATCATGATCGACACTGAACGGGAGCGGGTTACAGCCTTCCGAGAAAGACTGCCTCGTCATCACGAGTAGCAACTACGGGCCAGCGATCGGCCGGAAACAGAAACACCCGGTCGCGTGGATCACGCAAACAGGTTTCCCGATGGTTCCGGGTTAAAGCTTTCAGAACCAACGACGGGTGTCAAGGCTGATTGGGCAATTCCCCTGATTCGAATTCGGCCTTCATGAGAAGGAACTCCGCAGTGCTATTCCCACCGGTTCCGGGAGTTTGCCCCCACACGTATATCAGGTTGAGATGAACTACGACCTGCAGGTCCGACATGAATGAGTATGGCCGGTGCAGGGGCAAGGTCGAATAAGCGAATTTCCGAGATTCGAGATCGTAGAAGACCAAGAGCGGCCCCCTGTGAAAAACCAGATGCGTATCGGTCGCGCCGTCAAAACTGACGCCTAAGGGGTGGACCTTCCAATAGAGGGGTTCGATTAAGATGCAGCGTTTGTCCTCGATTTGATCGTCAAAAACGACGAGAGGATCGTCGCTGAACGCCATGGCCCGCAAGAAGGCTCTGGCTTCGAGAGGACTCTCCCTATAGCGGTCAAAATGATCGTAATGCCGTATGCCGACCATAAAGTCACCGAACGAGCGCCACTGGATTCCGGCACGGTCCGCGTATAACTCACGGACTTCGCTCATCCGCCGTTCGGCGTTTCGAACTTTTTCCTCGTGGGAAAGTTCATTCCAGTATTTCTCGGAGTCGAAATCGATCCACGCAGGGTCAAGATCGAGTTTGGACAGATCTCCGCCGGACGCCTCGTCGATTCTCATTACGACTTCTTCGGGTGTTCTAAGGAGCGAATTCGGATGACCCGGCAGACCGTATGATGGCCATTCAAATTTGCTGCGGTAAAACATCGGTGAAAGTGAAGCTATGGCCGGAACGAAGGCTGGGGCGACCGGGATCGACGTGTGAAACTTGTCGACCTCGGCGAAAACCCATCGGTCGCCTCTCAGCACCCTCGATTCATTCTTGGTTTTCCCCCACATTCCGCGAAATAAAAGCGCCGGATCCCCGTTCGTCGTCAGCGTGAGCGTGGCCCATTGGGCATTGCCGTGTGATATCCCCGGCTGTCTCAGAATATTGGGAGTATCCAACTCCGCTTCGCTCGCGTTCCCGGAATCGGAAATCGTCTCAAGCGTTTCCCATTCGAGCTCGATTTCTTCGCCCGACGCCTGCGATTGATAACAGGCGACAAGGAATAGGATTGTTATTCGAAGCACGCTTTCGATCGTCCGCATACTGCCTGCCCTCGTTCGGTCACAAAAAATTCTGGGTTCGGCAAAGCCACCCCGAGTCGTTCTCAATATCTCAGACCCGATCTATAGGACAATATGTTTGCCCGATTTTTGAGAAAGGAAGAGGCGCGGCGCAATGAGAATTGAACCACGGGGATCAAGGGGATCAAGGGGAAGAGGGGAAGAGGGGAAGAGGAACCACAGATTTCACCGATTTACACAGATTAGAATTAGGATGCTGCCCCCTTGACCCCCTTGATCCCCGTGGTTCAATTTATCCCTGTGTCCCCCGTGCCCCGGTGGTTCGCTACTCTTCCAATCTGGGTACATCGGTGAAATCTGTGGTTTCTCCTTCTGCCCTCCTCGGCTAGGCTTTGGGCTGCCCAATGGCTACCATTGATCTACGCCGAAACACCGCCGCGAGAGGCCCGCATGATGGAAAATAAACGCCCCAAAGATTCCGAAACTCAAGCCGATCGCTCGGAGCTCACCCGCCGGGGATTTCTTGCGGGAGCCGCCGCGGCCGCCGTGCCTCTCGCGTTGGGAGCTACCTCCTCGGCCATCGCCCAAAGCGACGCGGAGGCTCAGGGCTCAAGCGCGACGCAGACCACATCATCGCCGATCCAATGCTCCATCATGATGTGGACCTATACGCCCGAGGACACAACGACCGAGGAACGCCTGACGCGCGTCGCCGGACTCGGCATCGATGCGGTCGAACTGGTCCGAACCCCACGCCCGCCCAAGAACGAAGCCCTTGCGGCGCATATCGAATCGCTCGGCCTGCGGGTCCACAACGTCAGCGCCGGCACATCGCTTATGGGAAAACGCGGCGCCTTGACCGATCCCGGCCAGCGCAAGACGACGCTCTCGAATCTGCGCCAGGCCATCGATAATGCGCGCGTGTTCAAGACCGACCGACTGCTCGCTCTTGCCGGCCCGGAGATCAAGGATCTGGACCGCGCCGAGCAGCGCGCCAGCCTCGTCGCGGGCCTCAAGGCGATGATGAAGATCGTCGAGGGCGAAGGCATGCAGATGATCATCGAGCCATTGAACCGCTTCGATCATCGCGGCCACTTCCTGACTTCGATGTGGGAAGGCTTCAAGGTCGTCGGCGAGGTCGGAAGCGCCAAACTCAAGATCCTGTTCGACATCTATCACACCCAGATGGAAGAGGGGCACATCATCGCGCGCATCCGCGATAACATCGACGCCATCGGCCACTTCCACGTCGCCGACGCGCCCGGCCGACATCAGCCCGGCACTGGCGAATTGAACTACGCCAATATCTATCGCGCCATCGCCGAGACCGGATATACCGGCCACATCGGCATGGAGTTCATCGCCGAGGGCGATCTCGACGAGCGCCTGACTGCGGCGCGCAATGAACTGTTCGAAACTCTCGGCAACGCGTGAAACGAACTAATGGAATCTATATGACGACGGCCCACAACGCGGAGCCGTCCGTCATACCATCAACGGGAACACCCAAACCATGACCAAAGATCGAGGGGGAATAGAATTAATGCCGCAATCCAAAGGATGCAAGCGCCACACGATCCGACTGCTAACTCTGCTCACGCTCGCCGTGGCCCTGACCGGCTGCGGCCTCCGCAAGACTCTGCACGCCGGGACGGCATACAAGGCGAAGATCTTGGGCTCGGCCGTTCTCGTCTCGGGCCGCGCCGAGCAGAGCGTTCTTGATGTGGACCTCGCGTTCGGACCGCTGCCCAGAATCAAGGCCGGGATCGATCGCGAAGATGGCAGCGTCTCATCCCGCATTTACGGCGTGGCTCGCAATAAAGTTATCTTCCGCGCCGGGCTGGGCTGCACGCTCGTCAAGGATTTCACCGAAGAAGAGATTCGCAGCCAGCCGCTCTTCGCCTACCGCCCCGCTCGCAATACCGCAGCGCTCCCCTGGCCGACCGGCGACGCGATGAAGCCCGCCGAACAGTTCAAAGGCGTCGATATGGCCCGGCTCGACGCCGCGTTGGATGATGTTTTCTCCGAACCCACGGGCGAGGACGCCGGTCTGCGCGGCACGCGTGCCGTTGTCGTGGTCCACCGGGGCCGCATCATCGCCGAGCGATATGCCGAAGGCTACGACGCCAACACCGCGCTGGTTGGCTGGTCGATGACAAAATCCGTCACGCATGCGCTGACCGGCATTCTCGTTCGTCAGGGCAAGCTGGATATCAACGCCCCGGCGCCGGTCCCCGAG
>JAJFLK010000119.1 GCA_021772735.1 Candidatus Sumerlaeota bacterium
GGGTCGATACCCCCCACACCTAATGCACACCGTTTACAGCGTGGACTACCGGGGTATCTAATCCCGTTCGCTCCCCACGCTTTCGAGCCTCAGCGTCAGTAAAGGCCCAGCAAGCCGCCTTCGCCACCGATGTTCTTCCTGATATCTACACATTCCACCGCTACACCAGGAATTCCGCTTGCCTCTACCTCACTCAAGCTTGCCAGTTTCCAGTGACCTCCTTTCGTTAAGCGATAAGGATTTCACACCGGACTTGACATGCCGCCTACGCTCTCTTTACGCCCAGTAAATCCGAACAACGCTTGCCCCCTCCGTATTACCGCGGCTGCTGGCACGGAGTTAGCCGGGGCTTATTCTCGGGTTAACGTCCCTCCCTGATTCACCATCAGGGCATTCCTCACCCGAAAAAGCGGTTTACGATGAAAACACCTTCAATCCCGCACGCGGCGTCGCTCGGTCAGGGTTTCCCCCATTGCCGAAGCCTCTAGACTGCTGCCTCCCGTAGGAGTCTGGGCCGTATCTCAGTCCCAGTGTGGCTGACCATCCTCTCAGACCAGCTACCGATCGTCGCCTTGGTGAGCCGTTACCTCACCAACTAGCTAATCGGAGACGGGCCGATCCCGGAGCGACCGAAGTCTTTCGCCGTTCGGACCTTGGTCCAAACGGCCGTATGCGGTATTAGCACCGATTTCTCGGCGTTATCCCCCACTCCAGGGCACGTTACCCACCTGTTACTCACCCGTTCGCCACTTTAATCAGCTCCCGAAGGAACCTTTATCGTTCGACTTGCATGCCTAATCCACGCCGCCAGCGTTCGTTCTGAGCCAGGATCAAACTCTCCGTTATAAAAGAATCTGATTCTATAAAACCTATCCCTTGCGGGACAGGTGGTTGTTTCTTTTGCATTTCAATCGCCGGCGCGAACCCGAGGGCCCACACCGGCGCTTCAATACAGGATTTCTGTTGAATTGCTACAAATCCTTGAATTTCAAGGACCTACGCACTCTCTGCTCAGTTTTCAAAGAACGGTGAACTCGGTCACGAGTTCGGCTGTTTCCGGTCCGCACAGGTCTCCCCGCACATGCCGGAAGAAAACAGTATCAAAGCGCCGGAGAGACTGTCAAGGGCTTGATTCACTTTTTTTTTCGCATCCCACCACACCCCGCAAGATACCCCTCAGCGCCCCCAGTCAGACGGTCTTTCGCGGTCCTTCCCTCAGATAGATTCACCCCTCCTATCCCAGATTCCCGGCTCGGCCGCATTTGATTTTCCTGTCGCCGCCCGTGCCGGTCAGATTCATAATGCCAACGGTCGACGTCCGCGCCGCGTGTCTCAAGCACGCCCGGACGATCCCCAGGCCGTCGGTCTGCAAGTGACTCGTCGTGACTGCCGAACCCGTCACGCTCGCCTGCGCCGCGAGCTGATCCGTGAACGTGTTGAACGACTTGATCGCGCCGGTCAGGCCATCGATCACCGCCAGGCGCTGACTGTATCCGGTCAGGTTCTGGCGATCGACGAGATAACGCTCGTCCGACACCACGAAACCAGACGCGGCCGTCAGCTTGCGCCCGATCAGCTCGCCGGTGTGATCGTAGGTGTAATCGATCCGCGAGCCGTCATTGAGGCCTGAGCCGCCGCCGGTGAACGTGACGCCTGCGAGCGTGCCGTCCAGGCCGTATGTGTAGTCCGTCGTCCGCGAGAGCACGCCGCCGACGAACTCGCGCCGCTCGACCATCTCGCCGTTCGCGGTCCAGAGAAGCTCCTCGACGATCTGGCCGTTCCTGCGCGCGTATCGCAGCCGCTGCGTGCCGGCGTAATATTCATACGTGCGGCTTTTGGTCGAATCGTTATTGTCCGTCAGCGCAATGCGATTGCCGTCAGAGTCATAAGTGTACGAGACGTCTCGCTCGTCGCTTCCATTGTCTCCGATATCGCGCCGCTCCTGGATCAGGCGCCCGAGCAGGTCATATTTGTAACGCCAACGGACGAGGTCCGCGCCACGCGTCTCGAGCGCGCCCAGGCGGTTGCCGTCCGCGCCGAGGATATAATCGATGCGGAAGATGGGATCAGGCACGCCCTCGTGCTAATTCGTATACTCTCCCCCTGAATGTCCCCCAGAATCCTGTCCTTAGACCGCAACTACTTCCCCCGAACTCCCCTATGGGGACATTGGCTTACAAAAATGAACGCCATCATTGAGAAAGTGAGAATTTGCCAGACTGGCAGATAGGTTGAATCCGCCCGCTGCGAGCCCAGCAAATAGCTGCTCCACTTCACGAAGATAGGGATCGATGTCACTTAGTTTGATGTGTGGATAAGTGGTAATAACATAAGGATACGCATCGCTATCCCAGACGCCGATCGAGGCCACACGCATTTCGGCATCATAGTCTTCGTTCGCATCAAGCCACAGCTCCAAGAAGTCGGTACTCGCATGACCAAGGTCATCTGCACGAGCTCCGCCAAGGCTCCGCTGGACAATGTCAAGTATGTAGACGGGGTCTTTCCCCGTATCAACATAGATATCCCCTCGATAGTAAAGTCTAGTCGTGCTCTCCATCGATACGTCCTTATTCAAGAAAACTGCCTTCCGGAAAAGGGATTGAGTTATTGTCAAAGGTTCCACCTTCCAAAACCACAGAAAGCTGCACGGGCTTCTTCGAACCAATAGGCGGGATCTCGTATCCCAAGTCTTTGATCATTTGATCGCGTACGCTTAGCAAGCCGATTTTTCTAGCCGGGATTTTTCCTTTTTCCAGCGCTTTTGCACGTGCCCTCGCAACCTTTGGGTCGGAGAGCTGTTGCTTCGGATACGCCTCCTCTATTAATACATTAAACCGCTCTTCAGATACTCTGAGCATTATGTCTATATCCGAGTCTGGCTTCTGCTTGCCTGTAGCCCTGCTGCCTTGAATTCGAAATTCCACATCATCGACGTGACTAAGTTCAGAATCCAATTGTATGCTCTCTTTCAGATTTTTTGACGCTTTTCGCCACGCGGCGGGCCGAATGCCATAGGGAGGTTTGTAATTAGGGTCGAAGGCTATCCGTATTCCTCTGTATCCGCCAACCCCGCCCAGAGCAGCGCCTGAAATATCTGCGGCAAGGATAATGAGCCCGATTGATCCAAGAAAATATTCTTCGTTCCCAAAGGCCGTGCCTGCATCCTCGGAACCTTTCAGAGCCGCGAGAACTATCATCGGAAGGGCGATTGCGGCTAAGATTAGGTACGCAATAACCGCGAGGCCGAAAAGTGCCAACATCTGCACCAACACTGTTGCCATACTGAAAGCGGCAATTATGACCGCAGAGGCCACGCCGAACTCCGTGAATGCCTCGACGAATGCGCCGCCCCAACCACTCAGATCTGTATACATTCCTTTCCCGCCGTATCCCTGAATACCTGCCCAGAGGGTGCGTGCAAGGACGCCAACTATAGCGATAGCAATCCCGACTTGTAAAAGCGAGGCCGTTCCGTACGGATCAATTCCGGCGCCAGGATTATTACCTACGTAGGAGTACGCGGACCCGAAATTTACGGGAAAATCGAATATGGCATCTACGGAATTCCACGTTCCCGGTTCCGGCGCATACCACCTCGCCCGATGAAACTGCAGATCGGATTCGGCATCGAGCCGTTGGCCGGTGAACGCATAATCTGTCAAAGAACTGGACGCGGCGGTGCGCGTGCCGAAGGCCGTGTAGTCGACGCCTTCGCTGACGATATTCCCCGCGGGCGTCGTGCCCGTCAAGGATCGAATGCTGCCCAGCGCGTCGCTGCGAAGCTGCAGGTTTGAGCCCACGTTGGGGTCGCTCTGGGCGCGAAGCTCATCGGCGAATGTATTGAACCGGCGCACCGCGCCGGTCTCGACATCGATCTCGGCAATGACCTGCGAATAACCGGTCGGGTTCAGCCGATCGACCAGGTAACGAACATCATCGACGAGATTGCCGTTCTGGGTCTGCGTGCGTCGGACGAGGTCCGCGTTCTCGTCATATTCGTAATCGATTTCCAGCCCGCGAGAATTGATGAGCCGAGTCAGCCGCTCACCATCCCAGGTGTAAGTCCAGAGGACATTGTTCGCATCGAGCTTCGTCTTTATCTGGCCGCCGGCATACCACGAGAAATCGGCAACCAAAGACGACGGGCCGCCATTGATCGATTTATCGATCCGGTCCGAGAACAATTAACGGCCAGCCCTTATGCGCACACCTCACTTTCCGGGCTCCAATGGGGGATCGAATTCCACTAGGTCCAGCTGACCCATATCTATAGGCAGGCCTTTGCTCGTAAGATATTCGCCCAGATCAAATGCGAAGTCGTTGTTCAAGTCAGCGTGTAGCCATCCCGTATCACATTCATCGCATACAAATATTTCATCTCTCGTCTCACGAACGCTGAAACGCGAAACAGTTCCGTACTCGCCACATATTCGACATTCCATTGCCCATGCTCCTATTTCGGTGCAAATATTACGTAAGCACTGACAAGTTCTGACGTATCCTTCTTCACAACCACTCTTACCCAAGCTTCGCCTTCCTTGCCAATTGTCCTATTCATCGGGATGTCCCACACATCTCGTGGACCTTCGTTTGTAGGACCGCCGGATTGCGCCCTTTTGCTCCACGCCTCATCGACTATTTCTAACGCCTTAATGGCATCGTCCTCTGGCACGTCGAATCGAGAATGCTTGGGTTTGTTTGGGTTTGCGTTAGTGTGGTCTAAGACGTGCTTAACCCTGTTGCCGAATTTTGGGTCTTTGGAATTATAGATAAGTCCTTCCGGTGATTTCCAGACTTTCTGCACCTTATCATAGACAAGATGAAATTTCTTAAGTGGCGCAACTTGACGGACTGGCGTCGGGATTTCTGAATCGAAGGCCTGTGTCAGAGCCTTTCTTCCTGCCAGTCCACCTACACCGAGCGCGGCAATATCCACGACCAACAAGGAGGCGTATAGCGTGCCCAGTACATAATCTCCGTCCTTAAAGGCATCAGCGCTCGCTTTCCCCGTCAAGAATAATCCATAAATAACAAGCGGTATGGCAATAGTCAAAAGAAGGAGTATTCCAGCTGTAGTAGTTCCGGTAATAGCTACTGACATAAGGAGCATGCCCACCATAAACTGCCATGCGAACGCTATCGCAAGAATGAAAGCCGTGCCCGCGAGCAAAGCCCCGAGCGCGCCCCCTGTCCTGTAACCTATGGCGACTGTTATAACAAAGCTTAGTACAGCGAGGCCAGCAAGCATTTCAGCAAATGTAAACGTTCCGAGGATATCTGTTTGACTTGCCGGGCTCGAACCAATATACAGGTAAGGTGATCCAAAATTAAGAGGGAAATCGAATCGAGAATCGCTTGAAACCCATGCACCAGTTGCCGTATCCAACCACCTTGCCCGATGGTGCTGAAGGCCCGTTTCTTCCTCCCGCCATTGTCCTGTAAAGGCGTAAGCAGTATTGGCGACCGTGGAACCAGCGAGCAAAGTGCCGAAGGCTGCGTAATCGGCGCGCTCGGTCGAAGAGCCTTCGGAAGTCACGCTGCGCACCGAACCCAGCGCATCCGATCGTATTGCCTGCCTGGTGACCGCTCCGCCGGTGACTCGGGTTTGACTCTGGAGCTCGTCGGCGAACGTATTGAACGTCGTCACCGCGCCGGAGAACCCATCGATCTCGGCGATGACTTGGCTGTAACCGGTCGGGTTCAGGCGGTCTACAAGAAAACGAGAGTGGCTCTCAATATTCCCGGCGGGGCTGATGACCCGCCGACCCACGCGGTCGCCATTCTCATCATAATCATATTCGATCTTCCGGCCCGACGGCAGGACGACCGACGTCAGAGTACTGTTCGGCCCCCAGAAGTAAGTCGTCGTGCCACTTGAATCGACCTTGGTCGAAAGCTCACCCTCTGCTGTATATGTCCGCGTCTCCTTGATAATGCCCGTCGCTGCCCAGATGATCTGATACAACTTCTGAGACAGATCATAATAGGTGTAATCCAAACTCTGATTGGCATCCAGATTGTCGGTCTTCTTTGTTCTGTTTGAATCCACATCGTATTCGAATGAAATATTCCGATCAACTGTACCATTGATCCTCTGCTCGCGCGTCAGCCGCCCGAGCGGGTCATATTCATACGACCAATTGACCGTCGAATCGCCGTGTCCCACGCCACGCGTCTCGTCGATCGCGATCCGGTTGCCATCCGCGCCGAGCGTGTAATCGGCCTCGAAGATAATCTCGTCGGCGGAGTCGGTATGCGTGACGACATCGAGCCGCCCGAGCGCGTCATACAGGCGCGTCTCGATCGAGCGGTCGGCGCTGCTGGTGACTCGCTCGCGCAGACCAGCGGCGCTATATTGCCAGTTCCAGGTGTTGCCCGGCGCGGTCGCGGTCCGGAGCCGCCCGAAGAAATCGTAATCAAAACCCGTCGTCCGGCCCAGCGCCGAGATCGACGCCAGCCCGCCTGCAGCGTCCCAGCCGTAATCGATCGTGCCCTCGGGCTTGACGACCGAGGTCAGGCGGTCTTCGCTGTCGCGCGTTTCGGTGAACGAGGTCGCGAGGACCGACGGCAACTCGGGGTCATCGGCGAAGACCCGCACCGCGCCGCTGGGATATTCGACCTGCGTGCGCACGCCCTCGGCGTCGTAAGCGAACGTGAACGTCAGATCCTCGGTCGTCGCGTCGACGACCGTATCGACGTCGTTCATGACGACCTGGAAGACACGGCCATCGGCGTCATAGACCGTCGTGGTCTTGACCTCCCAGACCGTGCCCGTGCCCGAATCGGCGGGCTTGATGACGGCAACCTGGCGGCCTTCGGCGTCGTATTCATACTTCTCATACAGGCCGACGTATCCCGGCTCGTTGTTCGCGGCCGTGTTGTCGCCGTCCTCATGATAGACGGCGAGGAGCTGCCCATACTCGGCATCGACATCCGGATCGAGCGGCGGATCGATATTGTATGCGTAGGTCGAGCACGTCCCGGCCCCGAACCGGAGCGGCGTCTGCGTCCAGGCCGTCCGGCCGTATCGGTCGTATCCCCTGCGGTTCTCGACCGCGACGCCCCGGGCCGTCTGGCGCGTGAGCGTCTCGCGTCCGGCCGCGTCATATTCGGTCTCGGTGATCAGGCCCCGGGGCGAGGTCGTGCGGTTGCGCCGCCCGGCGGAGTCGTATCCGTAGGAAAGTCATGACCGGCGAGGGCGCCGGTCCCACACCTTTCCGGATGTGGCGCTTGTCACGTGTGGAACCGGCGCCCTCGCCGGTTGAGAAATTCAAGAATCTCTCCGGGTGCGGCGGTGCGACAACCCCACATAATCAGCCGGTCAGA